>JANOYR010000080.1:0-5694 GCA_031428975.1 Polaromonas sp.
CGTACTGAAGTTGAAAGTCGCGCATGGATAGGCCTGCTTGGAATTGGATACGGTTCATTGCCATTGAGAGTCCTTAGGAAAACTGATAATAAATACAGTATACTTCTATTGGACTGTCTGAGGCAAGTAACTAATCAGGTAAGCCTTTGTTTGCTGCGCACGCAGTTGGAGGCCTCTTACCGGTGCGTATGCACGGTGACCTTGTAACCCTTAGCGCAGACTTCGCCAGCCCTCATAAATCCGCATGTAAATCGTCACGCAGCACAGCGCCGCAAAGCCATAGGCCAACACGCTGAAATAGCGCGGCCAAAGGCACATGGCAACAAAAACCGCCAATGTTTCGGTGGCCTCTGTCAGGCCGCCTAAAAAGTAAAAAGATTTGTCGGGGTATGCAAGGCTGGCTAAACCACGCTTGGCCGCCAGCGCTGCATAGGCCAAAAAGCTGGACGCTGTGCCCATAAAGGCGGCCAGTAATACAGCGGCAGGCAGGGCGTTGGCCTTGGGGTAGGCTATGGCAAAAGCCAGCGGAATACTGGCGTAAAACAAAAAATCCAGCGCGATGTCTAAAAACCCACCCGCATCGGTCGCCTGCGTTTGCCGCGCCACCGCGCCGTCTAGCGCGTCGCACAGGCGCGAGGCCAAAATCAGCACCAAGCCCGCTGTGAAATGCCGCGTGGCAATCAGCGCAGCCGCCGCCATGCCGAGGGCGAAGGCCAGCAGCGTGATTTGTGTGGCGTTGATGCCCACGGCTGACAAGCGCTTAGCGATACCGTCAATAGTGGGTTTGATCAGGGCGGTGGCTTGGCGGTCTAGCATGTTTGGATTGTCGGGCTTTTCTATGTATCCAGCGCTTGGATTTGTGGTTTTGAAAGATCGAAGTCGGAATAGCAAATGTAAGTTATCAGCAAAAATGTTCAAAAATACTGCCAATGTCACCGTGATATGGTCATATGACGCTATAAAAAGTATTGCGCTGACTCAACCACCGCGTTCACCATTGCACTCCACATAGTTCCACGTCGTTGCGCCATCAAGCAGCCGAATGCGCACGTTGCCAATCGCGCTGGGCTCAAAGTTTCTGATAGTAAGGATTTTTGGTGACTTATTTTCTGTATAAATAATCAGTAAAAATAGCATTTTTGCAGTTTTCACGGTAAGATATTAAAACGTACCCACCCAGCGCCCTCTGTATGACCGACCAAGAATTGAAAGACCTTGTTGCGAGCCTTGCGGTATCTCAAAACCGCACTGACGTCCAACTGGCCAAAACCATCGCAACGGTGGATGGCTTAGGCGCACGCGTGGACAGAATCTCTGCCGCCACCGAGCACTTGGATGCCCGCATGGACAAGGCAGCCGCTACGGTTGAAAGCGTTGGTAAACAGTTGGGTGGCATTGGCCGCAACCAAGGTGATGTAGCCGAAGAGTTTTTCTACAACAGTCTGTGCGAAAAGCCCCAGCTAGGTGCTATCGTTTTTGACAACGTCGTGGCCAATATGGAAGCTGGCAGACCCGGCCACCAAGCGGAGTTTGACATTGTGCTTAACAACGGCGCAAGCGTGGCGGTGATTGAGGTGAAATACAAAGTGCATCCCTCTGATTTGGAGCATGCGCAAGATAATTTGGCACGCTACCGCGTCATGTTTCCGTAGCAAAAAGCATTCAAGCTGTACGGCGGTGTAGCAGGCTTTAGCATCTCGCCCAAGGTGGTGGAGCTGGCCAAAGAAAAAGGCCTGTTTGTGCTCAAGCGCAAGGGCGATGTATTCAGCACCGACACATCGGGTATGAAGACGTTTTAAGCTACGCCTGCCCAAGCCTTCGCGAACGCTTCAACAAGCTCAAGGCTCAGGCGGCGCAGCGCGAAACGGGTTAAACCCCGTAATCAGCGCTGTGGCGGCTAACACCAGCAAGCAGCCCGGCAGCATGCCCCAGGTAATGGGTTCGCCCAAAAACAGCCCGCCCCATGTCACCCCAAATAGCGGAATCATAAAAGCCGACGACGTGGCCGCCGTGGCCGAAATCTCGCGCATCAGGCGCAGGCTCAGCCAATACATCAGCCCCGAGGTGATGCAGCCGATGAACAACACCGCCAGCACCACAGGCAGCGTGGGCTGCATGCTGGGCACCGACGCACCCATGGGCACCAGCAACACCGCAGCGGCGCACACATGCACGGCGGCAGCCACCGGCAGCGGCTGGTGCAGCTGCGTGGCGCGCTTCATCAAAATCGAGCCCACGCCATAGCTGCCCGCAGCCACCGTGCAAGCCAGCGCCGCCAGCAGCACAGGCGCAGTCACCGCCACGGGGCCTAGCTGCACCAAAAGCGCCACCCCCGCAAAGCCCACCCCGCAGCCCGCCAGCCTGCGCAGCGTGAGCCGCTCATCGCCCATCGCCGCAGCGGCCAACACCCCAAACAGCGGCGCAGTGGCGTTCAGCACGGCCGAATACCCCGCAGGCAACACCAAAGCCGCGTAGTTAAACAACACAAAAGGTGTGACCACAGTCACCACCGCCAAAAACACCATGCGCGGCCAACTGGCCGCATCCGGCCACTGGTGGCGCAGCCCCCGAAGTAGCGCAGCCAACACCAAAGCCGCCAACAAACACCGAAGCCCCGCCACGCCAAAAGGCCCCAGCGCTGGACTGGCCATGCGAATCAAAGGGAAGGAAGCGCCCCACAGGGCAGACATGCCGACTAGCTGGGCGAATTGGGAGGTTTTCAAGAGTTTTTTAGAGAAAAATTAAATGATGTAAGCGTGATATGGTCATTATTTGCTATTTATTTTGTAGCGAATTTCAAGTGTATTTCGCTGTGCAAACTTGTTGTAACATCACTTTGCGTTTAGCAATAGCTAATTTTTTGGCGGTTCGCTCGCCGTGGTACGACACGTAATATTTACTCGAATGTCGTACGCCAAACTCATCGTCCCAGTATGCCGTCCAAAAAGCAACTTTTCTGCCGGTTTTTGGGTTTTGTATGACTTCATAGCGGCCAACGCCAGAAATACCAGAAGTGCTGTTTTTGCGTACAAGCGTACGCCGTTGAAGTTGGTATTCGTAATTAGAAAATGTGGCCAACACGTCAGTTTTGAAGTTGAGTGCTGCGACAAACGATTTTCTTTTTCCTCCGTAAATACCATCAGAGAACATTTTTATTGTGACCATGCTGCTTCGCTGAATTTGAACAAGCCATGCGTGCGTGCGATTGGCATCGGTATCAATACGCCTGATGTTTTGCTGATGCTTCATTTTTATATGCTGGCCTGACGGATGGGTTCAATGGCTAGCCAGCAGCTTCGCCCCAACCGCCTTAGAAGCCACTTTGTCAAAAGTCCACATAGGCTTGTTGTCTGACAGGTGCGACAGCGCAATGTGTACATAATCTGCGAAGTCTGCTGCGCCTTCGTCGTAGGAAACGAGGGCGATTTCTGCGGCGTTTTCAAATTGAAAACTCAGCTCGACCGATGCCATCAGGTCAAACAGGATGTCGATGACTTGGCGCTTGGAATACTTGAATGCAGAGCGCAAAATCCATTCGAGCTCTAGCGTGACCGTGATAGGGATAAAGAATGTGTCGTTGGCCAAGAGCGCAGAGTTCACCAGTTTTCTGGCCGCCTCATGTTGGCTGCTGTTGTCACCGCGCTCTATGTAGCGAACCAAAACATTAGTGTCTAAAGCAGCCATCAGCGCCAAGCATTCATATCTTCTATGGCGATTGACTTGCCTTTCGGCGCGGCCATTGTGCCCTCAAGCGCACGAATTGATTTGTTTTTGGCGCGAATAAAAATGGTGCCGTTGGGCATCATATTCCAATGTAGCTTGGTGCCAGGCGTGGCTTGGAGTGCGTCACGGATGGCTTGCGGCACCGTGGTTTGGCCTTTGGCTGTGATGGTGGATTCCGACATGATCATCCTTACATTTTTTTGTATGTAAGGATAATTGTACGCCGATTTCTGAATTTTCAATGGCTGAATTAGCGATTTCCTAGCCTGCGCCCGCGCCAGTGCGCTGCCCACTTGGCATTCATTGAGGGGCGGGCTGGAAGCGCGGAAAAATTTGGGATCAGGGCGGTCATCTGTTTGAGGGCGAAGCCCGAGTGATGACCGACCCCAAATTTTGAGCACTGCACAGTTTCCCGCGAAGCGGGCCGACACTCTGGATGCCAAGTGGGCAGCGCACTGGCGCGGGCGCAGGCGTGCCGGAGAATACAAACCGTTGCATTAACCCTTCGACAAGCTCAGGGCGAACGGGTAGATTGGAAAACAGGCGTATTTACAAAAAATACTGCAAATGTCACCGTCATATGGTCATAGTGTGCTACAAATACTATTGCAGCAAAGCGCTAGCAAACTCTGCCGCATCAAAGGTTTCCAAGTCTTCTAGCTTTTCGCCCACGCCAATAAAGTACACCTTAATAGGCCGTAGCGAAGCTTGCAGAGCAGACCGCTCCCGAGCCCACAGCGCTATGGCCGCTATCACGCCGCCTTTGGCTGTGCCGTCTAGCTTGGTGATGATCAGACCCGTTAAGCTCAGCGCTTCGTCGAATGTTTTCACCTGCGCCAGCGCGTTTTGCCCGGTGTTGCCGTCGATGACCAACAGTACCTCGTGTGGCGCACCCGCGTCGGCCTTGGCCACCACGCGCTTGATCTTTTTGATCTCCTCCATCAGGTGCAGCTGGGTGGGCAGGCGGCCTGCGGTGTCGATCATCACGACGTCTTTGCCGCGTGCTTTGCCAGCGCTTACCGCGTCAAAGCTCACTGCGGGGGGGTCGCCGCCTTCTTGGGAGATGATTTCTACTTGGTTGCGGTCGGCCCACACGCCCAGTTGTTCGCGGGCGGCGGCGCGGAAGGTGTCGGCAGCGGCCAGCAGCACGGTGGCGCCCGAGTCAGCCAGATGTTTGGTGAGCTTACCGATGGACGTGGTTTTGCCAGCGCCGTTGACCCCGGCGACCATGATGACGGTGGGCTTGCTTTCGCCAATCACCAAGGCTCCTTGCAGGGGTTGCAACAAATCGGCAAAGGCTTGGTTGAGCAGCGCTTTGACGGCGAGCGGGTGCATGGCTTGGCGGTCTTTCACGCGCTGCTTGAGGTCGGCCAACAAATAGGCGGTGGCCGCCACGCCTGTGTCGCTCATTAGCAGGGCGGTTTCGAGCTCTTCATACAGCGCGTCGTCAATTTGCGTGCCTGTGAACACGGCGGCAAACGCACTGCCCGTCTTGCGCAGGCCAGCGCTGAGCTTTTCTAGCCATGTGGTGCGCGGTGCGGCGGGGCGCACAGCGAGCAGGGCTTCGTCTAGGGGGGCGGCCTTGAACCAGCCGGTGTCTACTTGGGGCAGCGCAGGTGCAGACGCGGGCGCAGGCGGTGCGGCAAGCGGTGCAGCGGCTGGCTCTGTGGCTGGGGCTGCTGTTGCAGATGCAGTTGCAGATGCAAGAGGGTCAGCAGCCAAAGGGGCGGCAGATTCTGCAATGGGAGCGGGTTTTTTGCGAAAAAAGGAGAACATAAGAAGTTTTTTACAATACCCCCATTCTATGCAATCCACCACAGCGCCACGCTGACTGTGAGCCCCAAATAGAAATGTCACCCCCCTACGATTAGAACTGTCACCCACAGACGGGTTAAACGACAGAGGCAAACAAATGGGTGATCAAGACAAGGTGCTGCGGCAAGCGTGCAAAGCTGCAGTGCTACAAAAGGT
>JANOYR010000081.1:0-5955 GCA_031428975.1 Polaromonas sp.
GAGCAAGCGCGTGTAGGTGACTTCTGTGAACTGGCGCGAGCGCGTTTTGTCGTCTGAGCGCATGAACAAGCCGCCTGCGCCCACTGCGTCGCGTGGTGTCAGGGCGTAGTTCACCCAGCCTTCGCGCCAGTTTTCGCCCAAGTCAGTCATGCCCATGTAGCTGCCTTTGAAGCCCATGGGGGCTGCATGGGCAGCAAAAACGGTGCCCATGAATGCGCACGCAATAGTTGCGTGTTTGAAAATACGCATGATTTTCTCCTGTGTCCGAGTTTGGCCTTTGGGTTGAAAAGGCAAAAAGTAAAACCGAGGGGCTACAGAATATGAATCGGAACGCGCAGCGAGGCTTGAGGGCTAAAGTTTCTCCAAGCGCAAGCTTGCCCTGCCGGCATTTGCGGCAGCAGGGGTTCAGGCATGTGTGCCGCAACAGTTGGTAACAAGGGGGTGGCAAAACACGCTGTTTCAAACGTGCAGTTGCCATTGGTTGTGGACATGCCGGGGCAGCTGTCGCTTATATCGCCCATATCCTCCATACCCTCCATACCCTCCATACCGCCCATCTGATCCATCGCCCCCATGTCGCCGCCCATTGCAGCTGTGTTTTGCATTGATTCTGTGCTTTGGCTGTTCGCCATCCAAGGGCAATACTGCGCCGCAGCTAGCGCAGCGCGCAGCGGCGTACAAATGACTAAAACGATGATGATCCAGCGCAACATGCTGTGTTTGAGTCGTGTGGGGTTAAAAAGTTCGTGCCAAGCGGAGAATTTAGGTTTCGGGCTTGAATATTTCCAACAGCGCCAGCTGCTCGCGCCAGCGCCCAAGCTGATACGACACCCAGCTCACAGCCATGGTGATGGCTGTGAGCGCAGCTGCGCAGTAGCCGCACAGCGCGAGGCAGCTCATTTTGCACCTGTTTTTTCTGCGCCCGTGATGACAAACGCGCCTTGTAATTGCTCGGCAGTGAACAGGATTTTTTCGCCCACTACGAGTTTGTCAAAAAGCGCAGCATCGCGCACCTGAAACACCATGGTCATGCCCGGCATGTCCAGATTTTTGATCGGGCCGTGCTTGAGGGTGACCTTTTTGGCGTCTTTGTCGACCTTGCGTACTTCCGCCTCGGCCATGTCTTTTGCGGATGTCGCAGAAACGGCTACGCTACTTGGAGGGTTTGCGACAGCGGCGAGCGGGGTGGTTTGGGCAAAGGCAATGGTGCCCAACATGCTGGCAATGAGGAGTGTGGTGAAGTTTTTCATGGGAATTTCCTATGGGATAGTGGATCAAGGGTTAACGCAAGGGATGGGTTGAAGGGCGACTGCTTGGCTCTATGGCGTGCAAAGCGTCACGCTTTGGCAACTTTGATGGTCCCCACCATGCCCGTTTGGTAGTGTCCGGCGATCAAACAGGCAAATTCAAATGCGCCCAGCTTGTTAAAAGTCCAGACGATTTGGCCCGTTTTGCCGGGCGGCACATGCGCCATGTAGGGTTCGCTGTGTTCCATGGTGGGGAACTTGAGCATCAAAGCGGCGTGTTCATCGTTTTCTTTTTTAGTGCCGATCACAAATTCATGCATCACTTTGCCATTGTTTTTGGCGATGAACTTGATGGTATCTCCCAGTTTTATATCAATTTTGTCTGGGCTAAAGCGCATGTTATCTGACATGCTGATGTCGATGGTGCGCTTGATCATTTTGGCATCGCCTGCAATGCCCCAGTCTTTTTGCTCTTTATTAACGGAGCCCGTTTTTGCGGGGTGTTCGTTGCCATGTGCCCATGCAGAAGTGGGTAAAAATCTAGCAAGCGCTAGATACATGACGGGGATGATAAAAGTGCGTTTCGTGGTCATATCAAAGGGCTTTCATACATTCAATAGCATGTGCAGGTTTCATAGTGGTTTCTGATTGCTTTAAAGTGATTCAGTGTTGGTGTTGCGCAGAGCCAGCGCCGGGTTTTTTGGCTTTCAAGGTTAAGGGCGTTGCCATGGGTTTGCCTGTGTCGGGGTTGTTCAAGCCCACTACCAAGCCGTTGTTGGATTTAATCTCAGAGGTAAAGCGCGCTGGCTCTGGCAGTGCGCCTGTCCACTCAAAGGCTTGTGTGCCCGCAGGTTGCTTGTACCAGCCCGGGTCGCGGTAGTCACCCGGTTTTTGGTCTTTGCGCACCTTGACGGTATTGAACATGCCGCCCATTTCTATCGGTCCGTACGGTCCTGTGCCAGTCATCATAGGGGCGGTGTTGGCAGGGAGCTCCATTTCCATTTCGCCCATATCGGCCATGCCGCGCTCGCCCATTACCATGTAGTCGGGAATGAGCTTTTGGATTTTGTTGACCAAGCCCTTATGGTCTACGCCAATCATGGTGGGCACACTGTGGCCCATGGCATTCATGGTGTGGTGGCTTTTGTGGCAATGAAACGCCCAGTCGCCTTCTTCGTCGGCCAAAAATTCTAGTTGCCGCATTTGACCCACTGCAATGTCGGTGGTCACCTCGTACCAGCGGGTACTTTTTGGGGTGGGGCCACCGTCGGTGCCAGTGACTAAAAACTCATGGCCGTGCAAATGAATGGGATGGTTGGTCATGGTGAGGTTGCCAATACGGATGCGCACTTTGTCGTTAAGGCGCACATTGAGCGATTCAATGCCTGGGAACACGCGGCTGTTCCAGCTCCAGACATTAAAGTCAAGCATGGTATTGACCTTGGGGGTCATGCTGCCGGGGTCTACGTCAAAGGCATTGAGCAAAAAGCAAAAATCGCGGTCTACCGTGTCAATCAGCGGGTGTTTGGCTTTGGGGTGGGTGACCCACATGCCCATCATGCCCATGGCGATTTGCACCATGTCGTCGGCGTGCGGGTGGTACATGAAGGTGCCGGGGCGGCGTGCCACAAATTCATAGACAAAGGTTTTGCCCACACCAATTTGCTTTTGCGTGAGGCCGCCCGCACCGTCCATGCCGTTGGGCAGGCGCTGGCCATGCCAATGCACTGTGGTGTGTTCGGGCAGCTTGTTGGTGACAAAAATACGCAATCGGTCGCCTTCCACCACCTCAATGGTTGGGCCCGGGCTTTGGCCGTTGTAGCCCCACATATTGACCTTGAAACCCGGTGACATTTCGCGCACCACGGGCTCGGCCACCAAGTGAAACTCTTTCACGCCGTTGTTCATGCGCCAAGGTAGCGTCCAGCCATTGAGGGTGACCACGGGGTTATAGGGCTGGCCCGTTTGGGGCACCAGCGGCGGGGCGGTGTCGGGCTTGGCCATGAAAACGGGCTCAGGCAGGGCGGCCATGGCCACTTTGCTCACGCTGGCTGCGGCCACGGCGCTCATGGCTGCGCCATTGAAAAAATTGCGTCGGTTCATAGTGTTTGGGGTTGGTTTAGCCGTGTCGGCATGGAAGTTTTTAGTCGTTTGCATGGTTCAGTGCCCCGCCTTTGTATCGCTGCTGCCAGCGGAAGCTTTTAAGCCAGACAAGCCGCCCACGGACGTGCCGGTGAGGGTGGTTTGCAAATCTGCATCGGCCAGCCAAAAATCGCGCTGGGCTTCAATGGCGCCGTTCACCGCCATGATTTGCGTGCGCATGTCGCCCAGCAGGTCAAACACGCCCAGCAGCATGCCGTTGTAGCGCAGCAGCACCTCATCGCTGATGAATTTGCGCAGCGGCACTACTTCGTCGCGGTAATGCACCGCTACATCGTAGGCCGTGCGGTAGCCATGGTAGGCCTCGCGGGCTTCGGAGCGGGCGTTGATGGCGGTTTGGCGCACCCGCGCCACCGATTGCATGTAGACACCCTGCGCACGCGCGTTGGCTGCGCTGCCCCAGTCAAAAATCGGCAGGGGCAGCTCCAGTTGCCAGCCGCGTTTGGTCTCCTGTGTGCCAGCAGCATTGTCAAAGGTGGTGCTGCGCTGGTAGCCCAGCTCTAGTGCATTGACAAAACCGCTGGCCTTGACCAAGCCCAGCGAAGCGGCCACGTAGCCAGACTCAGCCACGCTGGAGCGCACATCCAAGCGATCACGCAAAGCGCGCTCTTCAATATTGTTCATCGCTTGCGGCGCTTTGGGAATGTCGGGAAGGCGTTGCACCAAGGTGAATTCGGTTTGCGCACCCCATAGTCCCATGAGACGAATTAATTTTTCGCGTTCGCTGAAGGCGGTTTGCTGCGCTTTGGCCATCTGCGTGGCCGCATCGGCTAAAAAAACCTGCTCGCGGGCTTGCTCCAAACGGCTCCAATTGCCTACCCGTGTCATGCGCCGCGCCAGCTCGCCGCCCGCCTCTGCAGCTAATTTGGCATCGGCCATGTAGGCCGCAGTTTGCTGCGCGGCCACAGCGTTGATCCACGCTTTGCGGGTGTCCGTGGCCAGTTTGATGACCTCTTGCGCTGCAGCGAGTTTTGCCAATTCGTGCTGCTGGTTTTGCCACTTGGCACGCCAAGGCAGGCTCAGCAGGCCAATGATGTTGAACTTCAGGGCGCGTTCAATTTCAATGCTGTCGTGCTCAGCAAATCGTCCAATCGAAAAATGGGGATTGGGCAGGCTGCCCGCCTGTACGCGGTCAGCATCGGATATACCCAGTGTAGCCAGCGATGCATGCAGGCCGGGGTTGTTGAGCAGGGCTATGCGCACGGCAGACTCTGCGCTGATGGGCGCGTTCAGCAGCTTTTCCACGGCCTCGCGTGTGGCAGCGGTGTCGGCCAATGCCGCTTGCGCGGCTACGCCAGCGGTTTTGCCGAATGTGAGGGCGTTGATGTCAGCTGCGCCGCCGTCAGGGGACAGGCTGGCGCAGCCTGCCAGGGCAATGGCCACTGCTATGAGGGATGGTTTAAGTAGAAAATGCATAGATGTGCCTAGTGTTTGTGTGCGGATGCAGTCGAACGCGTGGTGGCGGGCGAGGCAATGCTTGGAGCAGCTAAGACAGGGGTTGCCGCAGCGGAGGGCGCGGTTTTCGCGCTATCAGGCTTGGCTGCCTTAGTCGCTTCTTGCTCTTCCCATTTCAAAATATCCACATGCCCGCGCAAAAATTTGCCTACCGCTTCATTGGCTTTGCGCCAATCGGCCGTGTCTTTTTCTAAGCCTAAAGAGGTTTCTTTGAAGACTGATCGGTACACCACGTCAGGCACGGGCGCAGCAGGGTCGCTGGCTGAAGGCTGCGGCGCGGTGGGCGGGCTGGCCGCATGGGCCATGCTTTTGGGGGGCATTTGCTGGGCAAATGCAGCTGCGCTGATGGCTAAAAAGGTAAAAATAATGTGGTGTTTCATATGGGTTTCCTAAAATTCTTGCCGCCACGGCAAGCCTGCGGGCAGGGCCGAATCCAATAATCAGTGCTGCAAACGTCAAATTGCAGACGGACTACTGGCGTGAAAACTCAAAGAACGGGTGGTTTTGTCAGAGCGGACAGATCGGCGCTGGCCCACAGCGCAGGCGGCTGTGAGGCAAGCGCGTGAGCGCGCACTTGCACCAAGGGGTGCGGCGGCTGGGGCAGGGAGGCTGTTAAGTGGCAAACTTGGCAGGCTGTGCAGGCATTGACCGCTGGTGTTTCTAGCGCAACGCTGTCGGTCGCGGCTTCCATGCCATGGCAGGGATGGCCAGTACCTGCTTGTGCCGTATTTTTTGAAGCATTTGAGGCAGATGTCAGCGCCGAATGGTCATTATTTGCTTCAATAATAGTAGCAACTTCACCAATAGAACTAGCTGCATTGATGCTTTGCGCAAGCATACTTACCGCCATGGCATCGCCCATCCAGCCGCGCAGTGGCAGCAGGGCGATTAACAGGACAAATAGGAAACGGCGCATTCGTTAATGATAAACCGAATCGGTAAAAGTTCAAGTTGTGTGAGCCCCAAATAGAAATGTCACCCCCCTACGATTAGAACTGTCACCCACAGACGGGTTAAACGACAGAGGCAAACAAATGGGTGATCAAGACAAGGTGCTGCGGCAAGCGTGCAAAGCTGCAGTGCTACAAAAGGT
>JANOYR010000082.1:0-2725 GCA_031428975.1 Polaromonas sp.
ATTTGGCTGAGTTTGCTTACCGCTTTAATCGCCGCTTTGATTTAGCAGCGATGGTGCCACGGCTTCTTCGTGCAGCGGTGACTACAAAACCGCATACTTCGGCGGTTTTACGGCTGTCTGAGGCAGGTAACTAATCAAGAATTAAATTAAGTGCAGTGCACTGCACTTAGGCTTGCGACCTCCCTAGTTCTATCAGTTAAGCATTGCAATCACAGTGTAGTGGTCAAGTAATTTCGGACAGTTTGATGGGTTTTTTGATGTTGATTCACGCTCGAAAGCGTTGTGTGACAGATTCCCCAGTTTTGAGTGCAGCCGGAAGCTGTTGTAAAAGCCAACAATATAGTCAGCAATATCGTGTGTAGCCTCCGCGTGGTTAGCATAGTCCTTGTGCCAAACCCGCTCCATCTTCAGATTCAGAAAGAAGCACTCTGTTACCGCATTGTCCAAGCAGTTCCCTTTGCGGCTCATACTTCCAACCAAGCCATGTTTGGCGATGTCCAACGATCCGCATGTGGTGGGCAAGAAACACGCGAGCGCAACATTCAAAGATTTAGCAAAATAAATCGTATCCCATGAAATACAATGATGCATCACGATAGTCGTATTTTTGCTAGCGGGCGGCGATAAAACGAGTCAAGCAAAAGACATTCAATTGGCGCTAGGGTTGGCGCGTGAACTATAGGAGTGCAACATGGCTAAAGTATTAACCAAAGTGTGGGATCCCGCTGAGCATTTGGAGTCTCAAGAGGATATGGCTGCGTATCTGGAGGCCGCCTTTGAGGAGGCTGATCCTGCGCTTATTGCAGCGGCCTTGGGCGATATTGCCAGAGCCAAGGGCATGTCACAAATCGCCCGCGAAACTGGTCTAGGACGCGAGAGCTTGTACAAAACCTTGTCGCACGATGGTAACCCTGAGTTTGCAACTATTTTGAAGGTGGTGCAATCGCTGGGTTTGAAGCTGCATGCTACACCAGCGCTTGTTGGATGAGTTCATATCAGCACTTTAAGAGTGCCAGCGCCTAATCGCCGACAGTCACCGCAAACTGCGGAAAATACCGCATTACCACCGCGCCTTTTAAATCCCATGCCTTGCATTGGTTGAGGTGTTTGGGCTGCTCGGTGACTTCGCTGGATTTGACTTGGCTGGCATTGCTGCGGTAGGGGTACACCGTTTGGTAGGCGGCTGTGGCCGCGCCTGATAGCAGTTCGCGCACATGGGTGCAGCCGTTTAAGCCGCCAATCGCACCTTCAATTTTCTTTTTCCAGCCGCGTCCCATTTGCAGGCCAATCACGGCGCGGATGGGGTCGATGGCGGGTGTGCACTCGCGGTAGGGCGTGTAGGGCATGGCGGCTGCAATGTCGTGGATGACCATGTCGTCGTCGATGGTGATGCGAATTTTCATATTGTGTACAGCCTCGTCCTTGGCCATATCACCTCTGTAGCCCAAATGAATGGGGTAGCTTTTGCTGTCGCGGAGTTCACCTTCTATGTCCCACAGGCCATCGTCACGCAGGTAGCCACGGTAGGTAATTTGGCGGTCGTGCAAATGGCGCCGTGGTGCGGCGGGTGGGAGCTCTGGGCTGGCGGTGGGGGCATGGATGTCGGTTTGCATGCGCTCATTTTCGCTTGAATCTAGCCCTAAGCTGCAGCTACTGCTGACATAAAAAGTTTCGCCATGGTTTGCCGAAGCCAAATACTGCCCGCATCGGCATTGAAACGTTCGTGCCAATGCTGTTTTACTTTGTAGTGCGGCAGCACCATGGGCGGCTCTAGTACTTGCACCTGTTCTTGTGTGGCCAAGGCCATGCCGAGTTGTCGGGGTACAAGCACCAAAAAGTCTGTTTGCGCCACGATGCGTGCCACGCCTAAAAAGCTGGGCACGCGCAGCACCACGCGGCGCTCAATTTTTTGCTGAGCCAACAGCTTGTCCACAATGGTGTGGCCAGTGCCCGACGTGGTGACCAAAATATGGCCTTCATTTGAAAAAAGATGCAAACTGAGCTTGCCCTGCACGCGGGGATGGTTTTTAGCCGCTAAGCACACAAAGTCTTGCTCAAACAATGCTTGCTGGTAAAAGCCTGCTTCTAAATTTGGCAAAAAGCCAACGGCCAAGTCCACATCGCCTGAGGCTAACCTGTGCCGGCTGTCTTCGGAAATTTTGTGTGCCTCTACGACCAGTCCCGGCGCGGTATTTTGCAGGTAATTGATCAATTTGGGTAAGATAATGATCTCGCTGATGTCAGTCATGCAAATGCGAAATTCGCGCACCGCGCTGGCGGGAGAAAACATGCTGGGCTTACCCCGTGCAGCCTCAATTTGCGCCAAGGCTTCATGCAGCTGAGGGTACATACTCTGCGCTCTGGGTGTAGGAATCATGCCGCTTTGGGTGCGCACAAATAAGGGGTCATTAAAGTGCTGGCGCAGTTTATTCAGTGCAATGCTTGCGCTGGCCTGCTCCATGCCAAGCTGGGCTGCGGCGCGAGTCACGCTTTGCGTTTTATAAATCTGTACGAAGACTTCGAGCCAATCGATGCTGAGTTTTGCCATACTAGCATTATATGAAAACAATATAGTGGGTATTAGATTGTGAGCCCCAAATAGAAATGTCACCCCCCTACGATTAGAACTGTCACCCACAGACGGGTTAAACGACAGAGGCAAACAAATGGGTGATCAAGACAAGGTGCTGCGGCAAGCGTGCAAAGCTGCAGTGCTACAAAAGGT
>JANOYR010000083.1:0-8126 GCA_031428975.1 Polaromonas sp.
ACCTTTTGTAGCACTGCAGCTTTGCACGCTTGCCGCAGCACCTTGTCTTGATCACCCATTTGTTTGCCTCTGTCGTTTAACCCGTCTGTGGGTGACAGTTCTAATCGTAGGGGGGTGACATTTCTATTTGGGGCTCACAAAGCCTCAAAATTAGAGTAATCAGCTTAAAATCAAGCATCGTTTTATTCCACCCGTTTACATACCACTCTCATGACCACCACGGCAACCAAACCTTCTACCATCATTTACACCCTGACCGACGAAGCGCCGCTCTTAGCTACGTATGCGTTTTTGCCTATCATCCGCGCTTTTGCAGCGCCTGCAGGCATTGATGTGGTGTCGAGCGACATTTCGGTGGCGGCACGTGTTTTGGGTGAGTTTCCTGAATGCCTCACAGCTGAGCAAAAAGTGCCTGACAACTTGGCAGAATTGGGACGTTTGACCCTGTTGCCCGACACCAACATCATCAAACTACCTAATATCAGCGCCTCGCAAAACCAGTTGGTCAGCGCCATCCGCGAACTTCAGGGCAAAGGCTATGCCTTGCCCGACTACCCCGAAGTGGCGCAAAATGACGAAGAAAAAGCTATTCGCCAGCGCTACAACAAATGCATTGGCAGCGCAGTGAACCCCGTGCTGCGCGAAGGCAACTCTGACCGCCGCGCCCCCAAAGCGGTCAAAGAATACGCCCGCAAAAACCCACACAGCATGGCCGAATGGAGCCAAGCCTCACGCTCGCACGTGTCCCACATGCACGGCGGCGATTTTTACCATGGCGAAAAATCCATCACGCTTGACAAAGCGCGTGATGTCAAGATGGAGCTGCTCACCACCAGCGGCAAAACCATTGTGCTCAAGCCCAAAGTCTCCTTGCTCGACCGCGAGATCGTGGACAGCATGTTCATGAGCAAAAAAGCCTTGGTCGAGTTTTATGAAAAAGAAATCGACGATGCCTACAAAACCGGTGTGATGTTCTCGCTGCACGTCAAAGCCACCATGATGAAGGTGTCCCACCCCATTGTGTTTGGGCATTGCGTCAAAATTTTCTACAAAGACGCGTTTGCCAAACACGCCAAATTGTTTGAAGAACTAGGCGTGAATGTCAACAACGGCATGGCCAATTTGTACGACAAAATTGCCACACTGCCCCAAAGCAAACAAGACGAAATCAAGCGCGACCTGCATGCCTGCCACGAAGGCCGCCCCGAGCTGGCCATGGTCGATTCGGCCAAAGGTATCACCAACTTCCATTCACCCAACGACGTGATTGTGGACGCATCCATGCCCGCCATGATCCGCAACGGCGGCAAAATGTGGGGCGCAGACGGCCGCTTAAAAGACGTCAAAGCGGTGATGCCCGAGAGCACTTTTGCCCGCATTTACCAAGAGATCATCAACTTTTGCAAATGGCACGGCAACTTTGATCCCAAAACCATGGGCACCGTGCCCAATGTGGGCTTAATGGCGCAGCAAGCCGAGGAATACGGCTCCCACGACAAAACCTTTGAAATCACCGAAGCAGGTGTAGCCAACATCACCGATTTGGCCACAGGCGAAGTGCTGATGAGCGAAAACGTGGAAGCTGGCGACATTTGGCGCATGTGCCAAGTCAAAGACGCTGCCATACGCGACTGGGTCAAGCTGGCCGTCAACCGCGCCCGCAACTCGGGTATGCCCGTGGTCTTTTGGCTGGATGCTTACCGCCCGCACGAGGCGCAGGTCATCACCAAGGTCAAAATGTACCTGCACGAGCACAATACCTCGGGGCTAGAGATCCAAATCATGAGCCAAGTGCGCGCCATGCGCTACACGCTGGAGCGCGTCGTGCGCGGTCTAGACACCATCAGCGCCACCGGCAATATTTTGCGCGACTATTTGACCGATTTGTTCCCCATCATGGAGCTGGGCACCAGCGCCAAAATGCTCTCCATTGTGCCGCTCATGGCCGGTGGCGGCATGTACGAAACGGGTGCTGGCGGCTCAGCACCCAAGCATGTGCAGCAGCTGGTGGAGGAAAACCACCTGCGCTGGGATTCGTTAGGCGAATTCTTGGCTTTGGCGGTGAGTTTGGAAGACTTAGGCCTGAAAACAGGCAACAAAAAAGCCCAAATTTTGGCCAAAGCGCTCGACGCAGCCACTGGCAAGCTGCTAGACAACAACAAAAACCCATCGCCTAAAACGGGGCAGCTTGACAACCGTGGCAGCCAGTTTTATTTGGCCATGTATTGGGCGCAAGAGCTGGCCGCGCAAACCCAAGACGCAGAACTTGCCAACAGATTTGCTGCATTGTCGAAATCCCTCACGGAAAACGAAGCCAAAATCACTGAGGAGCTCAAGGCAGTGCAAGGCAAACCCGCTGACATTGGCGGCTACTACATGCCCGACGCAGCAAAAACTTCTGCTGTGATGCGCCCAAGCGCTACTTTTAACGCAGCATTGGCATCGGCTTAAGCTTAGTCAAGCCTGAACTTTACGCGCATGGCAGGCGTAAATTCAGGTATCGACAAACGCCCTTTCCACCACATAGTCACCTGGGGTCGTGGTGTTTCCTTCGCGAAAACCCTTTGCGTCGAGAATGGCGCGCATGTCTTTGTTAAGTCCAGGGCTTCCGCAAATCATGATGCGATCATGGGATGGGTCTAATGGCGGTAGGCCGAGTTCCTGTGTTAGCCGGCCATTGTCCATCACCTCGGTAATGCGGCCTTGGTGCGCATAGTTCTCGCGTGTGACGGTGGGGTAATAGAGCATCTGGTTTGATACGTACTCGCCAAGCGCCTCGTGCAGGGGCAACACTTTGGTTAGGTAGTCGTGGTAGCAAAGTTCAGCTACTTGCCTTACGCCGTGAACCAGAATTACTTTTTCAAAACGCTCATAAGTGTCTGGGTCGCGGGCTACGCTTAAGAATGGTGCCAGACCTGTGCCGCTACCCAAAAGGTAAAGGCGCTTACCAGGCAGAAGGTAGTCGATGAGCAAAGTGCCCGTGGGCTTGCGACCGACAACTATTTTGTCACCAGGCTGGATGTGCTGTAGACGCGAAGTGAGGGGACCATCAGGAACCTTGATACTCAAAAACTCCAGATGTTCTTCGTAATTGGCGCTCACAATGCTGTAAGCCCGTAGCAGCGGCTTACCTTCTACGCGCAAACCGATCATGGTGAAATGGCCGTTTGAAAAGCGCAGACTTGAGTCGCGTGTGGTGGTGAAACTGAATAGGCGATCAGTCCAGTGGTGGACAGTTAAGACGGTTTCTTCTAAAAAAGCACTCATAGTTTTTGGGGTGATTCGTAGTGGTTTAAGGGCGTGTATTCAGCGCTGAAGTTCAGGCAGTTTGCCAGTTTTCTCTTTCCATATTTCAGCATCTGGCAGCGGATCTTTTCTTTTTGTGATGGTTTTCCATCCTGGGAGTCGATAAACCTCCGCATTGAGGGCAATCATGTGCTGTTGGTCGGCTGGCAAGTCTTCTGCTGCGTAGATAGCATTGACAGGACATTCGGGTATGCACACTGCACAGTCAATGCAAACGTCAGGATCTATGGTCAAAAAGTTTGGCCCTTCGACAAAACAATCTACAGGGCAAACATCAACGCAGTCAGTGTATTTGCAGCGGATGCAGCTTTCGGTCACAACATGGGTCATAGTTTTCTCAATTCGAGTTTAAGCTTGGGCGAGACGTTCAAGGTGTACTGGCACGTATTTGTGCCAAGGCGTTCCCGCAAATGGGTCGCGGTCGGTGGTGTTGGTGAGCTCGTTCAATGAGACTCCCCGGCGGTCTAGCGTGCCATCTGTTCGGTGGTAATCCAAGCCATGTCCGTTGGGTAGCGAGACGTGTCCTGGTTGCAGCTCGTCGGTCAGTTCGATAGGTGCTTGTGCGGTGCCACGTGGCGTGCGCAGTTCAATCCAATCACCCTGCACACATCCCAGCGCCGCCGCATCCTCTGGGTGGATGCGTAGGACACCAAAGTCGCCTTTTTTCAACCACTCTGGGTTGCGGATGGATGTATTGCTCGTGTCGGGGCGGCGCTCCCCGGCCGACAGGATGTATGGGTAATCCGGACGCTGCGGTGGTAGTTTGTTATCGATGGTTGCCAACTCGTCCAGCATCTCTTGAATGTGCAGGTTGATTTTGTGTTCTGGCAACTTAACCGCATCCCAGCTGTCAGAGTACTGACTGACTGCAAAGATTACCCCCGACGGGCTATTCAAAATAGCCTTGAAGAGCTTGTTGCCACCCAGCAAAGTGGAGCCTCCAAATCCAGCCCCCTTAGCTGCTGCGGGTTGAGCTCTCACGTAAAGCTGGCTGATGCCCCATAGCGATGCGGCAGGCGCAAGCTTGGGTGGCAGGCTTGCGCCTAGGGTGCGGTAAAGCACAACGGGCGCATACCGCGCAACTTTTTTGTCGCGCATGGACTTCCACGCAAAGGCCAGTCCGAATGCCGAGTACCCGATGTGTGCGGCTGCGCGTAAAAATGCGTAATTGGAGTTGCCCAATTCACCCATCGCTTCGAGTAAGCGCGCATGTATTTCTGCTTCAGGGAGTGTGCCAGGACGGGGGGCTAGGTGTGGGTGACGTAACTGGAATCCATTGCGCGGAAATTCCAGATTAAAAAACGTGGCCTCGGCCTTTTCAAACTGGCTGCTGGCTGGTAATACATAGTCGGCCTGCATTGCGGTTTCAGTCATCGCCACGTCAATCACCACACTACACTCCAAGGCGCGTAGGGCTTGGCGCATGCGTTGGCTGTCGGCCAGCGAATGCACCGGATTCGAGCTTTCAATGAACATGGCCCGAAAGCGCTTGGGGTGCTCGCTCAGTATTTCATCGGGGATCACATTGCACGGGATCAAGCCCATGATCACCTTTGAGTTGGTGACCGGGCTATGCGTCCATTTGCGTAGTGTTGCAGGTTTATCTGCGCCCTGTTTTTTCGCGGTGCTGCGGCTGGAGTTTGAAAGATTGAGCAAAGGCACAAATGCGTTGTTGGCGCCAGCCTTGGCATAGTTGCCAGTAAGCAGCCATACCAAGCGGTTCAGATAGCTGTTCAATGTTGAGTGGACATTCATTTGCACGCCAAGATCTTCGATCATGGAGACACTTTTGGCCTTTGCAATGCGCCTTGCGGCTAATCGCAGCAGTGATTCTTCAACCCCGCAGACGGCGGCATATCGTGTAACATCGACTTTCTGCATGATTGCCTCCACTGCTGCATACCCGGTTGTGTGTTGGGCAAGCCAGCCAGATGCAACAAGCTTTTCTTGTACCAAAATGGCTGAAAGCGCAGTCAAACACCATGCATCAGTGCCGGGTTTGACTGCCAAATGAAAGTCTGCCATTTTGGCCGTCTCGGTGCGTCGCGGATCGATCACGATCATGGCGCGGTTCGGGTCGTTTTGAATTTCGCGAAGCGTGACACGGGTTCGGGCAAATCCATGCGACTGCCAAGGATTTTTTCCTAGAAATACCGCGACCTCACAGTGTTCAAAATCTCCATGAACCGGAGCACCGGCCATCTTCCCTTGCACCCAAGCCTCACCTGTTTTTTCCTGCGCTAAGGCGTTCGAGCGGTATTGAATGCCCAAAGCTTTGATGGTGCTGTCCGCGTATGTGCCACCAAGGTGATTGCCTTGGCTGCCTCCACCGTAATACAAGATGCTTTCGCCGCCGTGGCGTTGCTTGATTGCAGCAAATTTTTCCGCGATTTCATTGATGGCTGTTTCCCAAGAAACATTTTCATAGCTGCCGTCGCTTTTGCGGCGCTTAGGTGAGTCTATGCGGTCTGCACCATTTTGGTAGAAATCCATGCGTTGCGATTTTTCGCAAATGTATCCCTGCGATATTGGATGGGACTTGTCGCCCTTGATCTTGGTGATTCGGCCCCCCTCTGTTTTGATATCCAGACCGCAATTAAGCGCACAAATAATGCATGCTGTCTTCTTCCAGTCGTCTGCTTCTGTGGTGTTCATGGTGCTTTTGTCCTCGATACGTTTTGGTATGGGTTGTGTTATTGGATAATGTATGTTATCCTAACGCACAATACGAACTTATGTCAATTTCAATATTTATTTTTTTCTTATGCGCTACAGCACAGAATACAAAGCGACGGCCAGAGCTAGGCTTGTGGAGTCGGGTGGGCGCCACGCCAAACAGCACGGTTTCAGCAGCAGTGGAATGGCGGACCTAGCAGCTGCAGCGGGAGTGACGACAGGCTCTTTGTACAAGCATTTCACAGGCAAATCAGATTTGTTTATAGCGCTGATATCCGCCGAGATGACCCGCACAGCTGAGATGTACAAAGCGGTAAACCCCGACGACGCAGTGCAGGTAGCACGCGCCTTGTCGGGTTATTTGAGCATGAGTCATGTACAGCAACCAGCGGATGGTTGCCCATTGCCTTCATTGACACCGGAGATAGGCCGTGCAGATGAAATGGTGAAAGATGCGTTCGAGGAAGGGCTCCATAAAATCCACGCGAATGTCACAGCATTAACAGGTGACTCAAACACTGCTTGGGCTGTAATGGCACAAAACGTGGGGGCAGTCATGCTTGCTCGTGCTATGAGCAGTGAAGTTCTGCAACTAGAACTGTTGAATGCCGTGCGCCAAGCTGGAAAACAGTTAATCAGCGGCGATAAATCTCTTAAGAATACCGGGTCTAGATAACATGCGTGTGTTTGGAGTTGCTGGGCATTCCGGTATGGGTAAGACCACTTTGCTGGAGCGCATCTTGCCAGTATTGCAGACGCGGGGGTTGGCAGTTTCGTTGATCAAGCATAGCCATAAGGACTTGGATATTGACCGCCCGGGTAAGGACTCCTACCGCCTGCGCGAAGCCGGATGTCAAGAACTCTTACTCATGGGGCGACGTCGGTGGGTTCTGATGCATGAACTTACGGAAGATGTTGAGCCACCGCTTTCACAACTATTGAGCAAGATGCAGGCCTGTGATCTGGTATTAATTGAGGGATTCAAGCAAGGGGATTTTCCAAAATTAGAGGTGTGGCGTGCCGAGATGGGCAAGCCGCCGCTTTGGCCGGAATTACCAAGAGTCTTAGCAGTTGCTACAGACTGTCCTGCGGTTATATCTGGCAAGCCAGCTCTGTCACTATCCAATGCATCTGATATTGCCGATTTTATTTGCCAGCACGCTTGTGAGAGTTCTGATAGTCGTGATGTAGATCTTGTATATCCGCCTATAAGGCGTACGCCAGTTTAGTAGCTATGCAGTTTTAAGAAATCTACTTTGGCAAAGATCACCTTAGAGAAGTTGAGAAAGAAATTTTGCTGGTAACTCCAATCCACCAGTAAAACCATGGCGACCAGTTTTATTTGGCCATGTATTAGGCGCAAGAGCTTGCCACGCAAACCGAAGACGCAGCAAAAACTTCTGCTGTGATGCGCCCAAGCACCACATTCAACGAAGCACTTGCCAGCGTGTAAGCACTGCGCCGCACATAAAAAAGCCCCACTCACACGAGTGGGGCTTTTTTTATGGGTCAGTCGCTGTTTTAGCTGCCGATCAAACCGCCATCGGTTTTGGTAATCACCAAGGTGGCCGAGCGTGGACGCGCCATTGCGCCGCCTGCGCCATAGCCCGCGTTACCGGGCCAATGGCTGACATATTTGCTGGGGGTGCCAATGTCAGCCTTGGCAATCGTCTCGCCGGGGTGTTGGATGTTGATGAACAAGGTTTTGCCATCGGGTGTTTCACACACGCCTGTGATCTCGCAGTCTACGGGGCCCACCAAAAAGCGTTTCAAGGTTTCGGCTGTGGGCTTAGCACCCATGCGGGTTTGCACGGCCAGGGTGCTGCCGTCTGCCTTGGTGTAATTGAGTGTGGGCGTTGTGCCATCGCCCACTTTGCCCGGCTTGCCAATTAGCATCATGCAGTTGGTGGCATCGGTGTACGCGCCATCGTCTGTTTGGATGAAGCACAAACCTGTTTTGGGACTGAACCACAGACCATCTGGGCTAGAAAAATCTTGCTCACTGGTCAAGGCCGAGAGGTTGACCTTGGCCAAGTCGGCATCGGCTTGTGCGCCAAAAAGGTACACATCCCAGGTGAATGTGGTCGCGCTGGAAGCATCGGCTGCTTCGCGCATGCGCAAAATATGGCCATTTACGTTGCCAG
>JANOYR010000084.1:0-3620 GCA_031428975.1 Polaromonas sp.
ACCTTTTGTAGCACTGCAGCTTTGCACGCTTGCCGCAGCACCTTGTCTTGATCACCCATTTGTTTGCCTCTGTCGTTTAACCCGTCTGTGGGTGACAGTTCTAATCGTAGGGGGGTGACATTTCTATTTGGGGCTCACAAACCCTCTCTGCTGCATGCAGTCTCAGCTATAATAAGAGGCTTTCCCGCACCCAACCCACGCCTTACGCATTCAAGCCAATTTTCCAAGCACAGCTTTGTAGATTTACATTCACAAAATGTAGGTTTTGAAGCGCTAGGGCGTACCCGAATAAAAACGGAGAAAACCCTTGCTTTTGTCTTTGAAGTCAGCCCACCCCCCCGCGATTCTTGCACTTGCTGACGGCAGCGTATTTGTCGGCGCATCCATTGGCTTTACCGGCCAGACCGTTGGCGAAGTGGTGTTCAACACCTCGATGTCGGGTTACCAAGAGATTTTGACCGATCCCAGCTATTGCCAGCAAATCGTCACGCTCACCTACCCGCATATTGGCAATTACGGCATTAACGCCGAGGATGTAGAGTCACACAAAGTATTTGCCGCAGGTTTGATCATCAAAGACTTGCCTCTGGTGGTGAGCAATTTTCGCTCCAGCATGACTTTGCATGACTACTTGGTCAAAGAAAACACCGTAGCCATTGCCAATATTGACACCCGCGCACTCACCCGCCATTTGCGTACGCACGGCGCACAAAATGGTGCCATTGTGGGCCTGGCCATGGGTGAAACCGTGACCCAAGCGCTGATTGACAAAGCGGTGGCAGCGGCCAAAGCCGCGCCTTCGATGGCAGGCTTGGATTTGGCCAAAGTGGTGAGCACAGCCAAGCCTTACGAGTGGACGCAAACGGAGTGGAATCTAGTCGGTGCAGATGGCAAACCTGGATTTGGCGAGCAAACCGCACCCACATTCCATGTGGTGGCCTACGACTTTGGGGTGAAGAAAAATATCTTGCGCATGTTGGCCCAGCGCGGCTGCCGTGTCACCGTGGTGCCCGCGCAAACGCCGGCTGCAGACGTGCTGGCCATGAAGCCCAACGGCGTATTTTTAAGCAACGGCCCGGGCGACCCAGAGCCATGTGATTACGCCATTGCCGCCACCCGCAGCATTATCGACGCTGGCGTGCCCACTTTCGGCATATGCTTAGGCCACCAGATCATGGCGCTGGCCAGCGGTGCCAAAACCTTCAAAATGAAATTTGGCCACCACGGCGCGAACCACCCCGTGAAAGACTTAGACAGCGGCCGCGTCAGCATCACCAGCCAAAACCACGGCTTTGCAGTGGACGAAAAAACGCTGCCTGCCCACCTGCGCGCCACCCACATCAGCCTGTTTGACAACACCATTCAAGGCCTGATGCGCACCGACCAACCGGCCTTTTGCTTTCAGGGCCACCCCGAAGCATCGCCCGGCCCGCACGACATCAGCCCACTTTTTGACCGCTTCATCGCTTTGATGGGAGCGAAATAACATGCCAAAACGCACAGACATACACAGCATTCTCATCATCGGCGCGGGCCCGATCATCGTTGGTCAGGCTTGCGAGTTTGACTACTCCGGCGTGCAGGCCTGCAAGGCGCTGCGCGAGGAGGGCTACCGCGTGATCCTGATCAACAGCAACCCTGCCACGATCATGACCGACCCGGCCACGGCCGACGTGACTTATATTGAGCCCATCACATGGCAAACGGTTGAAAAAATCATCTCAGTAGAAAAGCCCGATGCCATTTTGCCCACCATGGGCGGACAAACCGCGCTCAACTGCGCACTTGATTTGTGGCACCACGGCGTATTGAACAAATACATGGGCGCAGCTACTGGCAAGCCCGTGGAGCTCATTGGCGCTACGCCAGAGGCGATTGACAAGGCCGAAGACCGCCTGAAGTTCAAAGACGCCATGACCAAAATTGGCCTAGGTTCGGCGCGTTCGGGCATTGCCCACAACATGGACGAGGCTTGGGGCGTGCAAAAAACGCTGGGCTTCCCCACGGTGATTCGCCCCAGCTTTACGCTGGGCGGCACCGGCGGCGGCATAGCCTACAACGCCGAAGAATTTGAAACCATTTGCAAGCGCGGCCTAGAGGCATCGCCCACCAATGAGCTGCTGATTGAAGAGTCATTGCTGGGCTGGAAAGAATACGAGATGGAAGTGGTGCGCGACAAGGCGGACAACTGCATCATCGTCTGCTCGATTGAAAACCTTGACCCCATGGGCGTGCACACGGGCGACTCGATTACCGTAGCGCCTGCGCAAACCTTGACCGACAAGGAATACCAGATATTGCGCAACGCCTCATTGGCGGTGCTGCGCGAGATTGGTGTAGACACGGGTGGGTCAAACGTGCAGTTCTCCATTAACCCTGTGGACGGCCGCATGGTGGTGATTGAGATGAATCCGCGCGTAAGCCGTTCGTCGGCCCTGGCTTCTAAGGCCACAGGTTTCCCAATTGCCAAAGTGGCTGCAAAACTCGCCTGCGGCTACACGCTGGACGAGCTGCGCAACGACATCACGGGGGGTGCTACGCCGGCCTCGTTTGAGCCCAGCATTGACTATGTGGTGACCAAGATTCCGCGTTTTGCTTTTGAAAAATTCAAAGACGCCGACGACCGCCTGACCACGCAAATGAAGAGCGTGGGCGAGGTGATGGCCATGGGCCGCACCTTCCAAGAGAGTTTCCAAAAAGCCCTGCGCGGGCTAGAGGTGGGCGTGGACGGGCTCAACGAGAAAACCCAAGACCGCGAAGTGCTAGAAAAAGAGCTGGGCTCGCCCGGCCCCGAGCGCATTTGGTATGTGGGCGATGCCTTTGCCCAGGGTATGTCCGTAACGGAAGTGTTTGCCCTGACCAAAATCGACCCTTGGTTCTTGGTGCAGATTGAAGAGATTGTCAAAATTGAGCTAGAGCTGGAAAAAACCACGCTGGATGCACTGTCTAAAGAAGAGCTGCTCAAGCTCAAGCAAAAAGGCTTTTCAGACCGTCGCTTGGCACGCCAGCTCAAAACCACCGACAAAATCATCCGCGATACACGCCGCGCCATGGGCATTCGTCCTGTGTACAAGCGTGTGGACACCTGCGCCGCAGAATTTGCCACGAATACGGCTTATATGTACAGCACCTACGAAGGTTTTGTCACGGGTCCTTTTGCCCCAGGCGTGAGCGCTGCGCAGTGCGAGGCCGAGCCCACCACCAATAAAAAAATCATGGTGCTGGGCGGTGGCCCCAACCGCATCGGGCAGGGCATTGAGTTTGACTACTGCTGCGTGCATGCGGCGCTGGCCATGCGCGAGGACGGCTACGAGACCATCATGGTCAACTGCAATCCCGAAACCGTGTCGACCGACTACGACACCTCCGACCGCCTGTATTTTGAGCCGCTCACGCTAGAAGACGTATTAGAAATTGTGGACAAAGAAAAGCCATTGGGCGTGATTGTGCAATACGGCGGTCAAACGCCGCTCAAATTGGCGCTGGATTTAGAAGCCAACGGCGTGCCCATCATCGGCACATCGCCCGACATGATTGACGCCGCTGAAGACCGCGAGCGCTTCTCGAAGCTCCTGCACGACCTAGGCCTGAAACAACCGCCCAACGCCACCGCACGCACT
>JANOYR010000085.1:0-3635 GCA_031428975.1 Polaromonas sp.
CGACCCAATAGCTAACTGTTCCTTGCGCCGCCATACAACCCAGTACAGCCATACAAGCACGCAGGGCAGGTGTGGCCATGAAAGAACGGTGTGAGAAGTGTCGATGCATGCCGACAGAAACGCCTACGCCACCAACCAAAAACCATGTGCCCCACCATAATGACAAGCCTTTGAAAGATATCAAGCTAGTTGGCAGAAAAAAAGGCAGCGTTAATGCGAAAAAAGTAGGTAAGACCACGCACAGCATAAAGTGCCAGCGCTGGCGTTTTTTAAAACGATGCGCGGGTAATGCGTAGCGAGTTGATCGCTCAAGCTTGGGCGATGCTGCTGGCGCACAAGCCTCAGCCACATTTATTTCGGACATATCCACTCTGCATAAACAACATTGCCATGTGGATCCAAAAAACTTTTGACATCACTTTGCAGTGATTCGCCAAATAGGCTGCTCAGTTGCGTCGCATCACGGTAAATCAATTGCCAATCTAAAAACAGCGCCATGTATCCACGTCCACAAGACGAAGGTGCAAAATTTCCCACTAAAAGTTTGCCTGCAGGATTGAGCATGTTCATCATGGTTTGGACTAATTTTTCAGCTACGGCATCAGATAAATAGTCAAATAAACCAGCTGAATAAATCAAATCAAATTTACCCAATGACGTTGCACCGCCTGCTAAAATTGTGCGTACGCTGGCGCAAACCACCTCCACCGGGTAACTGGCGTAGTCCTTTCTGATCGTTTCGCAAGACTCAGGATCTTGGTCAAACGCCACCAAGCGCCCAGCTTTGGCCAAGCGTGGGTCGGCCAATAACGAATCTTCAATTTCGCGACAGTGGCCCGATGCGACGGAAAGGATGTTGAAGCCGCTGCGACTGCTGGCAACTTCGTTGATATGCGCAGTGAGCAAGTGACGGCGAAACAACACGCTTAGCCCCATAGAGCCACGAGTAGTTCCAGTGAATACTCCCTTACCCAAGTCACTGGTAGCTTCCGGCGGAACGCCCGCGTAAACATAATCCATCATGACAGCATCCCCTGCATAGCCACGTGGCTTTGAATAGGCTCTGTGCGAATACGGGTCTTGATGTGCAATGGAAAAAAGTTCATGCTCTCGCACGACTGCAATCGCTTGATCAACCTGTCCATGCGCATCAGCATTCGCCCATATGGCAGTCATGTCATTGCCCAGTATTCGAAAGGCAGGGACGACATCGCCGTTTTTGAGATGCTGAGTTGCCTCATACATGGCACGTGGGAGTTTAGTTGTCCAGTCAATAGTAGTCATAAATTCAGTGAGGTTGGCATCAAGTATGTATGAATTAGTGTGTGTATGTATTAGAGCACAAAAGGCACATTCGATGGTGTGAAAACCATTCCCCTCGCCGTCAAATTTGGAGCTTGTGTGCGCGACCTGCGGCTGGCGCAGGGGTACACGCAAGAAGTATTTGCCGAACGATGTGGCTTTTTCCGCACATATTTGAGCCGCGTGGAAACTGGGCGAGCCAATCCAACGCTCAATGCGATTGAGGTGATCGCTGTAGCGCTTGGTTTGACAGTTGTGGAGCTTTTCATGGCAACCGAATCGATGGAGTGGTAGCTAGCTTTAGCCTACAAACTCGAAATGCATTCCATCCCGACGAGTTTTGTAGTGTCCACCCCAAAAGAATCCGTGCTGATTCGCTATGGGCACCAAATCGTAAAGGCACCCCGGCTTGCCCCGGCTGGCGGGCTCAGTGCCAAGGGCGTTCCATTTGGCATTGATGTCAAACGCCACGCCGAATGCGTGATTGCTCAAGGTTTGCTGTGGTGCTTTGCTGCGAACGAAGCGCGGATTAAACATACCCTCGAAGCTGAGCACTAGCGGCAAATATCCAGCAGCCTGCCAAGCAGTCCAAAGAGTAGCCATTTGCGTCGCTGCTAACCTGTGCATTGTTAGTCTGCCACTTGCTGGCGCACCAGGCACGCCAATAAGTTGGGGAATAACAATTCTCACAAGCTCGCTAGCTTCAAACCCGTTGGTAATTTGGATTTTTTCAGGGTTACTGGCTGTGGGTGCTGGCACAAATTGCAGAGGGCCAAACCTTGACTGCGCAACTGCGGGAGTCAAGCTACCGAAAGCTGACGCTGGCGGGTAGCCCGAATCGAATTCAGCAACATAGTTGACCAGCTCGAATCCTAGCTCAGCAGCTTTCGTGAGTGTTTGATTGCCAACTACGCCATCGACGGTGAGGCCGTGCGTCTGTTGAAATTTGCGCGTTGCTTTATCAGTTGCGCTATCGAACAGGCCAGTCGAATCAACCAACAACCCTTGGCCTCGTAAAAATTGCTGCCAGCGATTGACATCCGTCCCACGGCTATTTAGGCGCAAAACTTTCATTGCTGCACCTTGCCTTTTGATGAAGCATTAGAAATTTTTAGCCAATGCAAGACTTGTGTAGACGTACCATTGCCGCTCACCAAAGGCAGAACGGGCAATCTTCTCAAGTCTTTTGGTGTCTCTTCTAGTTTAGGCAACTCAATTAATCTCGGTTCTGTCATTTGTGAATTGCCAATAAATAGGGAGGCTTGACCATTTGGTCTGACTCGCATATGCGGCGTTTTATCGCCTATCAAAAGCATAATATCGTTGGGATCTATAGGATCGCAGTAGGTCGGTGGACACCAAGGAACAAATTTGGGCTTTGGCTCGTTCTTGATTGTATTTTTGCAATCAACCATTTCACAATTCCGTTCCCAGTCATTTTTAAATGGCTTAGTCTTTATTCGCAATTGGTCAATGACCATTCTTTCGCCATCTTTTAAAACTATGATTCCACGCTCTTGCGCAATTGCTAAGCTACAGATGACGATTGTCCCGAGCGTAAATATGGCAGTAGCTTTTAGTTTATTCTTCATTTAATTTCCTTCGCCGTATAGTTTCATTGGAGGTGTTGTTTAAGACTAGGTTTTTCGTTTTCCCAGTCAATAGCTCTATTTTTTAGGTGCCGCCACCACAATGACTTTGATGTCATCGCGCTGTTTACCAGAGCCGTCAACGGCCATGATGTGCATCACGCCTGTAGGAGTTGTGGGTAGCAAGGTCAGTTGAGCGCGGGCGATGCCGCCCTCGATTACTGTGACGAGCTTTGGCATCTCGTTTTTATCGTTGCTCTTTGCGCCAGAGAGCCAGATTCGCGGTATACCGACACCGCCTTTCACAGCTACGTCAAAAGTCTGTCCTTGCTGGAGCGTAGTTTCATCAGAATCAAAAGCAAACTCCAAGGCTAGTCCGTTTTGAGGCTGGCATTCTGGAATGCTTTTGACATAGGGCTTGAGTGAGTAGGCGCGTGACAATGTTTCGTTGACTGGGCGCATGGCTTTCAAAAGGTTTGACAATGCATGCGAAAGGCTGATTGCATCTGCGCTCGATAAGCGCACGCTTAGAGTCGTGGTTTGGTTGGTTTGTATAGCAGTGAGCTGCTTTTTAAGCGCTTCGTAATCTGCGGTTATTTGTTTGATATCTTCGCGGGTCTGCTCGGCTTGTTTTTTATTCGCTTTGGTATCTTTTGCCGCTGCCACCTCAAGCGCCTTGAGCTTGGCTTCTACCGCATCCGCCTGCCGGCCTAACTCACTTGAGGCTGTAGCACTGGTGCTGGG
>JANOYR010000086.1:0-1790 GCA_031428975.1 Polaromonas sp.
CACCGCGCCAATGGCTGCGGCAAAGCCAATCGCCTGCGCACTGCTGATACCCGATTCGCCCAGCATGGCCACCAAATGCGCGGGTACGGAGGCGGTGACACCCATGAAAAGGATGATGAAGGCGGCGATATACCAAAAAGCCGGATTTTTTAAAGAATTTGGGGCAGATGTCAGCGTCGTATGGTCATTGTGCGCTATTGAATCAGTAGTATTAACGGAAACAGCGGCAAGAGCGCTAGAACCGCTAGGCAGCGCAGTTTTTAAACCGCGCAGCACCAGCGCATGAATTGGCAAACAAACCAGCGCGTGCAGCGCCGCCAGCACCAACAGGGCGCTGCGCCAGCCCATCTGGCTAATGAGCCATGCGCCCAGCGGCAAAAACACCGTGCTGGCCAAGCCGCCTAAAAAGGTCAGTGTGATGATGGCGCGGCGGTATTGGGTGGGAAAGCGCCGCGTGAGGATGGCAAACGACGGGGTATACAACACCCCAGACAGCGACAGGCCAATGACAAACCAAGCCGCATACAGCCCGGGCAGCGACTGCACCAACGACAGCGCAACCAGCCCACCAGCGGCCAGCGCCGAACCCGTGCACATGACCCGGCGGCCGTGGCCACGGTCTATCCAGCGGCCCACGGGGTAGCCCATCAGGCCTTCGGTGAGCATGGCCACACTAAAAGCCAGCGCCACCGCCGAGCGGCCAGCGCCCAGCTCGCGCTCTAGCGGTTCGAGCAGCAGGGCAAAAGTGTAGAACAGCGTGCCCCAAGAAATCAGCTGCCCCAGCGAGAGCCACAGCACCATGGGCTGGTCTAACTTTTCTGGGGTTTCAGTAGTCATGCACACTCATATTTACATAGCAAACAATGACCATATGACCGTGACATCTGGCTATAATCTTATAAACTCTGGTTATTGCGAGATTTTGCGGGCTTCTTCAATCTGGTATTCAAAATAGCGCTGGAAACTAAACACAATCGAGCCCATCAGCGCAATCGTGCCAAACATCAGCGCAAACACCAGCGCGCCAATGGTCAGCCAGTTGGTGTTGCCACTGGGCGATTCTGGGTCAAGGCTGGGGTTAAACGCAGCATTCCATTGCTCAGGCTTCATCAGCCCATACACAATAGCGCACAGTGCACAGCCCGCAATGGTGAAACCCAAAAGCGGAATCAGCAGCCAACTCCACTGGTCGTCTAAACCAAACTGCTGCACCCTTTGCACGCCGTATAAACCCAGCGCCGTGGGAATGGGCAGCATCCAGCCCAGCATGTCGCCAAATCCGCGCAAATAAAAGCGGTGCAAACCCAAAGGCCCGCCAATGAAGGTAAGCCATGCGGCCACAGTTTTGTTTTTAGTCATGGGCTATTGTCGCTGGCTTCTCTTTTTTAGCAGTTTTTGCGGCTTTTAGTGGTTTTTGCGTTGCCTGTATCGCAGCCAAATCAGCCAAGTTAGCGCAGGCAACTAACGCAACAACACCTGCAGCCGCCTCACCATTCGCCCCACCACCGCGTCCGAGTCAAATTCAGCGTATTTGTGGGCAAACAGCGCTGCACTTAATCGGTGCTCAGGCTGCTGGGTGAGGGCGTTTAGCGCAGCTTCTAGGTCGCCGGGGGCGGTTTCGGGCATTACGCCCATGGCGGCGCCAGTTTCTAGGGCGCGGGTGGCCAGCATGAACTGCTCCATGTGGGATGGCAGCAGCAGCATCGGCTTGCCCGCCAGTAGCATCGCCGTGGTGGTGGCCACGCTGGCGTAGCCCACAGCGCAGTCGGCCTCACGGCTTGCCCAGCGCA
>JANOYR010000087.1:0-2414 GCA_031428975.1 Polaromonas sp.
TGGGGCCAAGATTGGCGTGCTGGGGACTAACGGCTCGGGCAAGTCTACCCTGCTCAAAATCATGGCGGGGCTTGACACCGAGATTGAGGGCGAAGCCACGCCGATGCCGAATTTGAACATTGGCTACCTGCCGCAAGAACCGATCTTGAATCCTGAAGACACGGTGCGTCAAGCGGTGGAAGGCGGCATGGGCGCGGTGCTGGCGGCTAAAGCGCGGCTTGAAGAGGTGTATGCCGCCTATGGCGAAGAAGACGCCGACTTTGATGCGCTGGCCGCAGAACAGGCGCAGCTAGAGGCGGTAATATCCGCTGCTGGCGATGACGATGGCCGCGCGCTCGACATTGCAGCTGATGCTCTGCGCCTGCCCGAGTGGGATGCGATCATTAAGCACCTGTCGGGTGGTGAAAAGCGCCGTGTGGCGCTGTGCCGCCTGCTGCTTTCTAAGCCCGACATGCTGCTGCTGGACGAGCCAACCAACCACTTGGATGCCGAGTCGGTCGATTGGTTAGAGCAATTTTTGCTGCGCTTTACGGGCACCGTGGTGGCCATTACCCACGACCGCTACTTTTTAGACAATGCCGCCGAATGGATTTTGGAGCTGGACCGTGGCTCTGGCATTCCCTACAAAGGCAATTACAGCGACTGGTTGATTCAAAAAACCGACCGCTTAGAAAAAGAGAAAAAAGGCGAAGATGCCCGTGCCAAAGCGCTCAAGAAAGAGCTCGAATGGGTGCGCCAAAACCCCAAGGGCCGCCAAGCCAAGAGCAAGGCGCGTATTGCGCGTTTTGAGGAATTGTCGAGCATCGAATACCAGCAGCGCAACGAAACACAGGAGATTTTTATCCCCGTGGGCGAGCGCTTGGGCGCGAACGTGATTGAGTTTAAAAATGTGTCCAAGGCCTTTGGCGACAGGCTGCTGATTGACAATCTGAGCTTCAAAATTCCGGCTGGTGCAATTGTGGGCATCATTGGGCCCAACGGCGCGGGTAAATCCACGCTGTTTCGCATGATTAACGGCATTGAAAAGCCAGATTCTGGCGAAGTGTTGGTGGGCCCAACCGTGAAAATGGCGTTTGTGGAGCAATCGCGCGAGAATTTGGCGGGCGAGCACACCGTGTGGGAAGAAATATCCGGCGGGCTCGACATGCTGCAAATTGGCAAATTCACAGTGGCCAGCCGCGCGTATTGTGGCCGCTTTAACTTCAGCGGTGCCGACCAACAAAAACGCGTGGGCACACTCTCGGGCGGTGAGCGCGGGCGCTTGCATTTGGCCAAAACGCTGATTTCGGGCGGCAACGTGCTCATGCTGGACGAGCCATCGAACGACTTGGATGTGGAAACCCTGCGTGCGCTGGAAGACGCGCTCTTGGAATTTGCGGGTTCGATCATGGTGATTAGCCACGACCGGTGGTTTTTAGACCGCATTGCCACCCATATTTTGGCCTGCGAGGGCGATTCGCAGTGGGTGTATTTTGATGGCAACTACCAAGAGTATGAAGCCGACAAGAAGAAGCGCTTGGGCGAAGAGGGTGCAAAACCGAAACGCATGCGTTACAAAGCGCTTAAATAAGCTAGTATGACAGCCTTATGGCCTCACCCTCGCAAGTTCCTCTAGCGCTGACTGACCAGCTGGGTGCTCGCGTGAGCGTCCGTGAATGCTTGGAGACTGCGCTTAAGCAAGCCAATGGCTTGATTGACAAGGTCTTGCAGCTAGAGTCCAGCAAAAAGAAAATCCAAAGCAACAACGCCTCGCATGGCGAAAACGCTGAGGGCATCGTGATGATAATCACCATGTTGTCTTCGCGCATAGATTCGGTGCGCAGCAGCTTTTCAGGGCATTTGCGCAAAGCCGTGTATGGCGGCGTGGGCGTAGACGCTTATGCCCGCCAGCTCATGCGCTTTGAGGATTTGCAGCTACTAGAAGAGGAGCAGCTCGACGAAAGTATAGAGCTGGCCAGGGCACAACAAGAGATTGAAGAAGCGGTCGAGGGCGTATTGCCGCCGCTGGATGCCCTGATGAGTACGCTATTGGGTTGGATTCGCGTGCAGCCGCAGATCAACCCGCTGCGCCCCGCCATATTTGTGCGGGCGCTGTGCGACTGTTTGGCTGACCATATTCCCGATGCGCAAGTGCGCGGTGCGGTGATTGCGCCGATTGCCGCCCGCATGGGCTTGCATTTGGCCAAGCTGTACAAAGAGTTGGCCGACTGGATGCGTGCTTGCGGTGTGGAGCCAGCAGGATTGGCCGCCCCTGTTGCGCCGGGCACTCCCTCGGGTCAAACACCTGCGGCCAATATGGGCAGCTCAGTTGCCCGCACTTTGCTCACATTGGACAAATTGCGCCGCTTGTTGTCTGGCGAGTTGGATGCGGCGCCTACGCAGCAAGACTTTAGCCTGACCGTGCCCGCCTCTTT
>JANOYR010000088.1:0-17831 GCA_031428975.1 Polaromonas sp.
CGGCCTCGGGTGTTGTAGTTGCTGGCCATGCTCATGCAGTAAGCGCCTGCCGACATCACGGCCAGCAAGTCGCCCGGGTTCAATGCAAGCGCGCGGTCGCGGCCAATCCAGTCGCCACTTTCACACACGGGGCCCACCACATCGTATAAAGTGGCTTCAGTGCTGCGAGGCACGAGGGGGGCGATGGTGTGGAAGGCTTGGTATAAAGCAGGGCGAGGCAGGTCGTTCATCGCTGCATCCACGATGCAAAAGTTCTTTTGTTCGCCGGGTTTGAGGTATAGCACCTCGGTGATACAGACCCCCGCGTTGCCCACCAAAGAGCGTCCGGGTTCGATCATGATTTGGCGTTGTCCATAGCCGCGTGCGTCGAGCCGCTGCCAAATTTGCGCCCAAAGCGTATCCGCAAGCGGTGGCAAGCTGGGATGGTTGGTATCGCCATAGTCAATTCCCAAGCCGCCGCCAAAATCGATGTGGGCAATGGGGATGCCCGCTTTTTCAATGGCATCGACCATGTCCAGCACCTTGTCCATGGCATCCAAATAGGGCGAAATTTGTGTAATTTGTGAGCCAATATGGCAGTCGATACCGACCACTTGCAAACCTGACAATGCAGCGGCCCGCTGGTAGACGGCCACTGCGCGGTCGTGCGCCACACCAAACTTATTGCCTTTGAGTCCGGTAGAGATGTAGGGATGGGTTTGGGCATCCACATCGGGATTGACCCGAATACTGACAGGGGCGCGTTTGCCCATGGACAGTGCCACGTCGCTCAAAACTTCTAATTCAGCCTCGCTTTCCACATTAAAGCAGGCGATACCCGTATTGAGCGCAAAGCGCATATCAGCACGGGTTTTACCCACGCCAGAGAAGATGATTTTGGCCGGATCAGCACCGGCGGTCAAAACGCGGGTGAGCTCCCCCCCCGAGACAATGTCAAAACCGCAGCCCGCTTTGGCGAACACTTGGATCACCCCCAAGCTAGAGTTGGCTTTCATCCCGTAGCAGACCATGGCATTGCGCCCCGCAAAACCACGCGCATAGGCCGCCAGCGCATGCAACATGGCGGCTTTAGAGTACACAAACAAAGGAGTGCCATGCTGCTGTGCCAAATCGCTCAGCGCTTGACCCTCTATGCAAAGCGCCCCTTCTAGGTACTGAAAAAATGGACTTCCAACAATGGACGGAAGAATGGGCGATGGTTTTGAATTGGACATGGCGGACTAGGACAATTGGTTATGGCTGCGTGCCAGTTCCTTTGGGGGTGGACGGGGCGATCAGTGGTAATCTGGGGGCTAAGCTGGCAGGTAGGCTTGCGCGATTGGCTGCAGCGGCCTCTGTGGGCAGGTACAAAGAGCCTTTTTGACCGCATCCTGCGCCCAAGGTGCACAATAACAAAAGCAAAGCGCAGAAACCTGTGCGATTCTTTAGAATACCGCCAATTGAAAACATAGATAAATACATAGGCTGATTGTAATGAACGACCTCGACTACCAAAACCAAGCCGAACTGCTACTGCGCACAGTAGAGTCCGCCTGTGACCGCATCAACGAGGAAACCGATGCCGACATCGACAACCAGCGTGTAGGCGGCATGGTCACGCTCACTTTTGCCAATAAAAGCCAAATCATCATCAATTTACAAAAGCCATTACAAGAGGTCTGGATGGCCACAAAAGCAGGCGGTTTTCACTATAAATTAGATAGCAATACATGGCGTAATCACCGTGACAATACCGAATTTTATGCAGATCTGGCGTTGTATGGCTCACAGCAAGCGGGATTGCGTTTGCTGTTTAATTCTTAAACAAATCTAAAATCGTCTTTTTCTCGTCGGCGGGAGCTCCGCCTGTTCCGGGGCTAGATTTTTCGCCATCCGTCTTGTCTTTGTTGGCATCTTCAAGACCTAAGCTGCGCACGCCAGCACCAGCGGTGAACTCATCGTAGAACCACTCACCGCCTATATTCAGGACACCTTCTGGCGCGGTGTACTCCGCCTCTGGCACGCCTTTAAGGGCGGTTTCCATAAAACTGATCCAAATAGGCAAGCTAAGCCCCCCCCCCGTTTCACGGGCGGTGTCACCTAGTTTTCGGGGGGTGTCATAGCCCATCCAAATCACCGCTGCCACTGTGGGGTGGTAACCCGCGAACCAAGCGTCTAGGGAGTCGTTGGTCGTTCCGGTTTTTCCGTAAATATCGCCCCGCTTGAGCTGCACCTTGGCTTTGGCGGCTGTGCCAGAACGGGTCACTTCTTGCAACAGGCTGGACATGATAAAGGCGTTGCGCGAGTCGATGGCGCGCATTGACTCATCGCGCGGCAGCGGCTTATGGTCGAGTAAAAGCTTGCCTTTTTGGTCTGTAATTTTGGCAATCATCCACGGGTTAACACGGTAGCCACCATTGGCGAACACGGAATAACCAGTGGCCATTTGCATGGGCGTTACTGACCCAGCGCCCAGTGCCATGGTGAGGTAGGGGGGGTGTTTGTCTTCGTCAAAACCAAACTTGCCCACCCACTCTTGGGCATTTTTAGCGCCAACCGATTGCAAAATGCGAATAGACACCATGTTTTTCGACTTAGCCAATGCGGTGCGCATGGACATAGGGCCTTCAAATTTACCGTCAAAGTTTTTCGGTGCCCAAGCTTCTCCACCAGTTACTCCCGCACTGAAAAACAACTCCGAATCGTTAATGACGGTAGCTGGCGTAAAGCCTTTTTCTAAAGAAGCAGAGTAAATAAAGGGCTTAAAGCTCGACCCAGGCTGACGCCAGGCTTGCGTCACATGGTTGAATTTATTTTTTACAAAATCAAATCCCCCCACCATCGCGCGTACCGATCCATCGCGCGGGTCAATCGCTACAAAAGCTGCCTCCACCTCGGGCAATTGCGTAATTTCCCACAGGCCTTTACTGGTCTTGGCAACGCGTATCACCGCGCCGCGCCGGATTTTAATAGTGGGGGCGGCTTTGTCTGCCAAGCCCGACTGGGCAGGTTTTAGCCCGTCGCCTGTGATTTCAATGGTTTCGCCGTTTTGACGCAAGGCGTTAATTTTTTTGCTGCTAGCGTCCAACACCACGGCTGATAGCAAGTCATCGTTGTCTGGGTGGTCTTGTAGCGCTTCGTCAATTGCGTCGTCAAGCTCCTTGGGGTCGCTGGGCAAGTCGGTGAATTTTTCAGGCCCTCTGTAGGCTTGGCGACGCTCATAGTCCATGATGCCTTTGCGCAAAGCGCGGTAGGCCGCTTGCTGCTCGGCGGCCTTCAGGGTGGTGTAAACGTTGAGGCCACGGGTATACGCCTCGTCTCCGTATTGCGCAAATACCAATTGGCGTACGGTCTCTGCCACGTACTCTGCATGCACTCGGTTAATGTCAGGGCCGGTTTTGATCAGCAGCACTTCAGCCTTGGCGGTTTTCTCTTGCTCTGCAGTAATAAAGCCGTTGTCCAGCATCCGCTCAATGATGTAGAGCTGTCTAGACTTGGCCCGCTTAAAATTGTCGATAGGGTTGTAAGCAGACGGTGCCTTGGGCAAACCCGCTAGCATGGCAGCTTCTGCAATACTGATATTTTTAAGCGGCTTGCCAAAGTAAGCCTCTGAGGCGGCAGCAAATCCATACGCCCTGTGCCCCAAAAAGATCTGATTCATATAGATCTCTAGGATTTGGTCTTTGCTTAATGAATTTTCGAGCTTGAAGGTCAGTAATACCTCGTAAATTTTACGGATATAGTTTTTCTCTGACGACAAATAAACGTTGCGAGCCACTTGCATCGTGATGGTTGACCCACCCTGACTTTTCGACCGCCCTAAATTGGCCAATACTGCACGCGCAATACTTTTATAAGAAACCCCGCCGTGTTCATAAAAACCTGCGTCTTCAATCGCCAAAATGGCGTCTTTCATGACTTTGGGAATTTCGTTAATCGGGGTCAGGCTACGGCGTTCCTCGCCAAATTCACCAAGTAACGCACCATCGCTAGAAAAAACACGAAGCGGAAGTTTGGGGCGGTAGTCTGACAGTTCAGACACATCTGGCAGATTTGGGTACGCCACCGCCAAAGCGATACCCACCGCCATTAGAACCAAAACCACCCCAGCAACGATCAAGCCAACCAAGCCACCGAAAAAAATCACCAAAACCCTCACCCAAGAATGTTTGGGTTTCCCGCCTGCATCAGACGCAAGGCTGTTGCGCCCTGAAGTTGGGTCGGCATTGGCTGCTGGATGGGAGGTGTCTGGCATACGGGGCACGCAGCACGCTGCATGTAGAGTTATACAGCCATTATAAAAAATCTTCAGGCGATTTACCATGCAGCGCTTGGCAATAATGGCGCGGCAAAAACTTGCGACCCTGGGTTGTTTCTGCTTTGTGACCTAAAGCGTGCCAAAATAGCGTCAGATTTTGGCAACGGTTAAAATTGCCGAAAAATTAAAAAGTCTTTACGAAACAATGTACTTGCTGGTAACATTGAAGTAATTTCTTAAGTTAATTTGCGTTAATTGAGCGGTTTTGCTAACCATTTCACTCACTGGGGATTCATTTGATTCCATTTGCCTCGATTTTTGCCCGTGGTCCTAGCCCATTGATTGGTGTTGACATTAGTTCGTCTAGTGTCAAGCTGGTGGAGCTCGGGCAGCAGAAAACGGGCGGCTATATTTTGGAGCGCTGCGCCGTTGAGCCGCTAGAAAAGGGCTGGGTTGTCGATGGCAATATTGAAAAATTTGACGAGGTTGCAGAGGCGGTGCGAAGGGTCATTGCTAAAAGCGGCACCAAAACTAAAAACGTAGCGATGGCATTGCCCGCTTCGGCTGTCATCACTAAAAAAATTGTTTTGCCTGGCGGCCTTTCTGAACAAGAGCTGGAAATGCAGGTGGAGGCCGAGGCGAACCAATACATTCCCTTCTCCCTAGATGAAGTGAGTTTGGATTTTTGCGTTTTAGGACCCAGTGCAACCTCTGCGGGTGACGTGGAAGTATTGATTGCAGCCTCAAGGCGGGAAAAAGTGCAAGATCGCCAAGGTTTGGCGGAGGCAGCAGGTCTTAAACCTGTCGTCATGGATGTCGAGTCTTATGCCTCCAGACTTGCCGCTGGACGCTTAGTCGATGCAATGCCCAATCGCGGCGAAGACTTGATCGTCGCGTTGTTTGAAATCGGTGCGATGACGACCAGTATGCAGGTGATGCGTAATGAGGAAGTGCTCTATGAACGTGACCAAGCTTTTGGGGGGGCACAGCTGTCGCAGTTGATCGTTCGGCAATACGGTTTTTCTCCTGATGAAGCAGAAACTAAAAAGCGCAGCGGGGATTTACCCGAGGACTATGTGGCTGGGGTGTTGCAACCCTTTGTTGAAAATTTGGCGCAAGAGATATCCCGCGCCATGCAATTTTTCTTTACCAGTACGCCACACAACAAGGTCGATTACGTCATGCTGGCGGGAGGTTCTTCTGCCTTGCAGGGCCTAACTGAATCCATCACCGCCCAAACCGGCTTTGCCTGCATCCAACTCAACCCATTTGAAGGAATGGAAATTGGTTCTAACGTGCGCGAGAAAAAAATGCTGCGTGAGGCCCCCTCCTATCTAGGCGCATGTGGACTGGCGATGCGGAGATTTTTACAGTGATCTTAATCAACCTACTCCCCCACCGCGAAGTTGCACGCAAACGTCGGCGTGACATTTTCTTTGTTTCTTTGGGTTTTGCTGCATTATTGGGGGGTATTTTTTGTGGCTTCGCATACACTTGGTATCAATCGCAAATCTCGACCCAGCAAGCAAAAAATAATTTCTTACAAGTCGAGACTAAAAAATTAGAGACACAAATAAAAGACATAGCAAGTTTGCAAGCAGAGATTGCGGCATTGCGTGCTAGGCAGCAAGCCGTAGAAGATTTGCAATCCGACCGCAATATGCCGGTGTATTTGCTAGATGAGCTGACTAGCCAACTGCCAGATGGTGTCTATATCGTAGCGATGCGTCAAGAAAACCAATCGGTTACTATTAATGGCGTGGCTCAATCAAATGAGAGAGTCTCAGAGTTGCTTCGAAATATCGCCAACAACAGCCAGTGGTTGACTAAACCAGAGCTTGTGGAAATATTGGCCGGTACTAGCACCTTGGGCGGTAAAGAGGCGCGGCGAGTTTCTAATTTTTCAATGCGGATGAGCATTAAACGAAATAGCGATGTGAAACCCGCTGTATCTGCGAGCTCAGCGGCCGCAAGTTCGAGCAAAATCTCGCAGGTCGAGATTAAAGCGCCCGTCTCGTTCCCCAAAGTCTGAGCCGCTAAAGAAGAACATCATGGCTACAAAACTTAAACTCGATGTCGATTTTTTAGCGCTTAAAGAAAAGCTAACCGCGCAGTTCAAAGGCCTCAATCCGAACGATCCATCTTCATGGCCTGCATTGCCACGTTATGTTTTATGTCTGGCGGTTACATTGACTGTGATTGCAGCATTGTGGTTCGTCTGGTTGAGTGCTTCTGACGACGAGCTGCGTACCGAGCTTGCCAAAGAGGTGACTTTGAAAGAGGACTATAAGAAAAAACTGTCGCAAGCAATCAATCTTGATTCACTGAAAAAACAGCGTGAACAGGTTCAACAATATGTCACCCAGCTTGAAAAACAGTTACCCAGTAAGGCGGAAATGGATGCGTTACTGTCCGACATTAACCAAGCGGGACTCGGCAGAAGTTTGCAGTTTGATATATTTAGACCAGGATCTGTAAGCGTCAAAGAATATTATGCAGAGTTACCGATCACTTTACGCGTCACAGGGCGTTATCACGATATCGGCGCTTTCGCTGCTGACATCGCTAATTTGTCGCGAATTGTGACACTGAGTAATTTGTCAATTACGCCCGTAAAAGATGGAGTGCTTGGGATGGATGCAACGGCTAAGACGTTTCGATATTTAGACTCTAGTGAGGTGGTTGCACAGCGTAAAACTACGGGTGCAACTGGGGTGAAAAAATGAACAGCCCTAACTATTTCGTATTGGTGCTTTTCACTGCGCTGGTCGCTGGCTGTGGTGATTCTGATCAAGAAGACTTGCAAAAATGGATGGCGGAACAACGCGGATCCACGAGACCACGTGTAGAAAATATTGCTGCTCCAAAGCCGTACACACCTAAGCCGTACACGCAAGAGGCGCTTACAGAGCCGTTTAGTGCGCAAAAGCTAGCACAAGCGCTCAAGCGTGAATCGTCGCAGGCTACTGCAAACGTAGGGTTAGTCGCTCCTGAGTTGAATCGGCGCAAAGAGGCGCTAGAAGCCTACCCACTGGACAGCATGTTGATGGTGGGCAGTTTTATACAGGCGCAATCAGTTGCCTTGGTTCAGGTGGATAAACTTTTGTACCAAGTCAGAGTCGGAAGTTACTTGGGTCAAAACTACGGAAAGGTGATAAAAATCACCGAGTCGGAAGTTGGTTTACGTGAAATTGTGCAAGACTCCGCCGGTGAGTGGATAGAGCGGCAATCGAGCTTACAGCTCCAAGAGAGGTCGAAATGATTGGTTCAGAATTAGGTAATCAGGCAAGAATGAAGTTTTTAAGTATTAAATTCTGCGCCTTAGTGGTGGGTCTCTGTGTGGCCATTTTTTCCCGTGCGCAAACGGGCAATTCAATTGAAGCTGTGACGGCATCCCTTCAAAACGGAAGCGAAGTTGTACGGGTGGATTTTGCAAACCCCTTGGGCTCTTTGCCAGCGGGATTTAGCATACAGACCCCCGCGCGTATTGCCTTGGACTTCCCCGGCATTGGAAATGCGTTAGGGCGCAATGCAGTGGATTTAAACCAAGGCAATCTTCGGTCGGCGAACGTGGTTCAGTCTGGTGAGCGGACTAGATTGGTATTGAATCTTAAACAGGCAACGGCTTACAAGTCTGAAATTAGAGGCAAATCACTGTTTGTAATGTTAGAGTCGGTGGCCACCGCGACACCTGCGCCGACAGCAGCACCTAGCGGGCAAGCGTTTGCTGAGAATAAAAATCGTGACATGCTGGCTTTGAAGGATTTAGATTTTCGCAGAGGTACAGACGGTGCAGGCAGGATAGTCGTCGACTTAGCCAACAACCAGGTTGGAGTGGACATTAAAACTGTGGGGCAAAATCTAGTCATCGAATTTTTAAAATCTTCTTTGCCAGAAGGTCTGCGTCGTCGCCTTGATGTGTCAGATTTTGGCACACCGATACAGCAATTAACAACCTTCCAAGTGGAAGACAGGGTGCGTATGGTTGTAGAGCCCAAGGGGGCATGGGAGCACAGTGCCTATCAAAGTGACAATCAATTCGTATTGGAAGTGCGTGCTCAAAAAATCGACCCCACTAAGTTGACTCAAGGCATAGGATATTCGGGCGAAAAATTATCACTCAATTTCCAAAATATAGAGTTGCGTGCGCTTCTTCAAGTTATTGCTGACTTCACTAACTTCAACGTCATCACGTCTGATACTGTGGCAGGTGCTGTGACTTTGCGGCTTAAAGATGTCCCTTGGGATCAAGCGCTTGACATCATCATGCAATCTAAATCTTTGGGCATGCGAAAAACAGGGAACGTTTTATGGATTGCACCCAAAGATGAAATTAATGCCAAAGAAAAGGCAGAACTCGAGTCCAAAGCCGCATTACAAAATTTAGAGCCTGTCCGTACTCAGGCTTTTCAGCTCAACTATACAAAAGCTGGCGACATCGCTGCTCAAATTAACCAAGGCGGTGGTGGGGCCAACTCTACCCGTATACTGTCATCGCGTGGCAGCGTCATCAGTGAACCGCGTACCAATCAATTGTTTGTGAGTGACATTTCCTCTAAACTTCAGCAGGTGCAAGAGTTGATCTCGAAGCTGGATATTGCTGTACGCCAAGTCTTGATTGAAGCGCGGATCGTTGAAGCCTCCGATACCTTTGGTAAATCGATTGGAGTGAAGCTTGGCGGCGCAGACTTGCGTGGTGTGCGCGGCGGAGACGCTGGATATGGACTAGTAAGCGGTAACCGAGTCGCTATTGGTGGAAGCTACAACGCAGTTGGCAAAACAACTGGAGCGGTAGATGGAACAATTGATACGGGCGAAGCCACTTTTTTGAGCTTACCCGCTGTTGGTCAAAATGGCTATAACCCTGCTTCAGTGGGCATATCTTTATTTAGCTCAGCCGCCAACAGATTTTTAATGCTTGAGCTTTCCGCCTTAGAGGCAGATGGCAAGGGCAAGGTTGTATCGAGCCCACGCGTCGTCACCGCAGACCAAACCAGAGCACTTATCGAGCAAGGAACAGAATTGCCCTACCAAGTGGCCTCTTCTAGCGGTGCTACCTCTATAGCTTTTAGAAAGGCCAATCTAAAGCTTGAGGTAACCCCACAAATTACCCCTGAGGGCAATATCATTCTAGATTTAGATGTGAACAAAGACAGCGTTGGCCAGTCTACGGCTGCGGGCTTTGCCATCAACACCAAACACATCAAAACGCAAGTATTGGTGGAAAACGGTGGCACGGTGGTAATCGGCGGTATATTTGAACTCAATGAGTCGGAGTCTGAGACTCGCGTTCCTTTGTTGGGTGATTTGCCCTACGTGGGGAATTTGTTTAAATCAAAACAACGAAGCAGTAACAAGCAAGAAATGCTGGTGTTTATCACGCCCAAAATGATCACTGATAGGACGGCCGCGCGTTAATAGATACCTTGGGTGGCTATGCCGCCTATGCGTTCGTGTGCACTTTTGGATTGAATGAGGGAATTATGTCTATTTTGAAATATATATTGGCAAGTGCATTGGCACTGAGCTTGGTTGCATGTGGTGGTGGTGGTGGTAGTCCTGGGAGCGTGATTGGTGCGACTACTTCAAGCGCAGCAACTAGCACAGTAACTACTGCTGTGACCACTGACACAACTGCGCTTCCAACTCCAACTACTACAGCTACATCTACCGTAGCTGCGGTAGTTACGCCAGAAAGTAAAGTGATAAGTTTTATTTATCAACTTGGTAAAAATAGCTTAAGTAATAGTGGGTTAGATAGTGTGCAGTTGTCTGTGACTGCATTGGATATAAACAACAATCCTGTTTCTGGAGTGGCGTTAAAGGTTGCCGTCGACTCTGGTATTTACACCCCTGGAGTTGCAGTTACTGACAGCTCTGGCGTTGCTAATGGAGCAATCACGATTGGGGGAAATAAAGTCAATCGAAGTATTAAGGTAATTCCGACTATCAATAATGTCGCCAAGACGATTACGCTCGTGGTCACAGGCACTCAAATTAGCATAGCGTCTATCCCCGCAACTCCAGCTGTTGGTACAGGTGCTACCGTCACCATCAAAGTGACGGATGCCATCAATGTGGGAATTCCCAATGCTGAAGTTGATATCACTGGCACTCTAGGGGTTAGTCAGCGTGTGACTACTGATGCCAACGGTAATGCGATAGCGCTTCTGGGGGCAGTTCCAGTAACGGCTGGAACATACAGCATTGAAGCTGCCAGTATGGGTGTTAACAACCTCAAGGATGTACAAGTGATAGGGGCTGGAGGGGTATCTATTCCAAATGCGGTTGGTATTATTTCTTCGGCGAATTTATCTATCACTCCAAATAACCTAGCGCCAAATGCTACGGGACAAACAACTCGTCGTTCTCAATTGCGTGCAATTTTTCAAAATGCATCAAACCAACCGATACAAAACATACGTGCTCGGTTTGAAATTGTGCCGCCAGGATTGGGTAGTGGAGAGCAAATTTCGACAGCTGGATCTACGGTGTATTCAGATGTTAGCGGAATAGCTATTTCAGACTATATCTCTGGGACGAGGTCTAGCCCTACAAATGGTGTTGTGTTGCGGGTATGTTATGGCTCTACTGACGCTGAAATAGCTGGTTCGGCATGTCCAAACTCTAAAACGGCAACTATGACTGTTGCTAGCCAGCCCTTATCCGTTTCTATTGGCGATAACAACAAACTTGCTGTTGGTAATGGCGGTTTAACGTATATCAAACAGTTTGATATCGCAGTGAATGATGCGGTGGGCGTAGCAGTATCCGATGCAATTATTTCAGCCAGCATTGACATTACGCACTACGGGAAAGGTCTTTTTGCGACGGCATTAGGCACGGGTAGCTACCAAATCACTGGTATTACAGCACCTAAACTCAATGAGCCTGGCATCACCGCCACGGCATTACCTAGCTTTGTCACTGGCAGAGTGTGGTGTCCGAATGAAGATGTCAACCGCAATGGATTTCTGGATGCGGGCGAAGACATTAATGGAACAGGCATTTTGGAGGCAAGGAAATCGGATGTTGTTTTGTCTTTTTCGACGAGTAACTCTACCAATGCGTCAGGTCGATTGTTGCTCCAAGTCGAGTACTCGCAAGACAAGGCGACATGGATTGCTTACACAGTGCGTGTAACAACGAGTGTTGCAGGCTCTGAGGGCACGACAGAAAAAGCCTACGTGACTAATTTTTTAGAAGTTGACTTAGTTAACGGCTCTTTCTTGATTGCACCATACGGAAACAAACAATGCACGGCAGCCAATTGATGTGGCACTAAATTGCAAGTATCCCTAGTCGGCCTCCCCGGCTCAGGCAAATCCACTGTTGGACGACAACTTGCCCGACGACTAGGTTTGCCTTTTGTCGATTCTGATCCTGAAATTGAAAAGCGGTTGGGCTGCTCTATTCGGGAGTTTTTTGAGCGGGAGGGTGAGGCTAGTTTTCGCGAGGTGGAGGCGCAGGTGGTGGCGCACTTGTGCACAGCGCATGCGGGAGTGCTGTCAACTGGGGGGGGCACCGTACTGCGGGAGGACAACCGCGCGGCGCTGCGTGCACATGGGCATGTGGTGTACCTGCGCTCCAATCCTGAGGAGGTGTTTCGGCGGCTACGGCATGACCGCAACCGGCCGCTTTTGCAAGTGGGCGACCCGCTGCAGCGGCTTAAAGACCTTTTTGTAGCGCGAGACCCGTTGTACCGGCAAGCGGCGCATTTCGTCATTGAAACCGGCAGGCCCTCGGTGGCTACCTTGGTGAATATGATCAGTATGCAGCTAGAGCTCGCAGGTGTGGTCAAATCACCAGATGAACGCACAGAACCTACTTCAGACCGTCCCCATCTCGTTGGGTGAGCGCAGTTACCCGATTGTCATTGGCGCAGGCCATCTGGGTCAGTCGATAAGCTATGCCCATCTGCCCAAAGCCACGCAAGCTTTGATTGTCAGCAACACAGCGGTTGCACCGCTTTACGCTAGCGCCTTAGAGCAAGCTTTGTTACCGCACTACAGCAAAGTGCACACCGTGGTGTTGCCCGATGGCGAGGCGCATAAAACATGGCAAACCTTGCAATTCATTTTTGACGCATTACTGGGCAAGGCCTGCGACCGCAAAACCGTGCTTTTTGCATTGGGCGGTGGGGTGGTGGGTGATATGACTGGCTTTGCGGCGGCAAGCTATATGCGGGGTGTGCCTTTTGTGCAAGTACCCACGACGCTGTTGGCGCAGGTGGACTCGTCGGTGGGGGGTAAAACGGCCATTAACCACCCGCTGGGTAAAAACATGGTGGGGGCTTTTTACCAGCCCGCCGCTGTGATTTGTGATCTGGCTACCCTAGACACGTTGCCCCCCCGCGAGTTCAGCGCCGGTTTGGCTGAGGTGATTAAATACGCCCCTATTTATGACATGGATTTGATGGCTTGGCTTGAGATGAACAGGGCTGCGCTTATGGCCAGAGACCGCCATGCGCTGGCCTATGCTGTGCGCCGCAGTTGCGAGATCAAGGCGGCAGTGGTGGGCGCAGATGAGCGCGAGCAAGGGCTGCGTGCGATCTTGAATTTTGGCCACACCTTTGGCCACGCCATAGAAGCAGGCATGGGCTATGGCGCTTGGTTACATGGCGAAGCGGTGGGTTGCGGCATGGTGATGGCCGCTCATTTGTCCCAGCGGCTAGGTTTGGTTGATTTAGCATTTGTCGAGCGCTTAACGGCTTTGATCGCCAGCGCTGGATTGCCTATCAAAGGGCCGCGCGGCCTGAGCCCAGCTAGCTATTTGCACCACATGCAAGTTGATAAAAAAGCAGAAGCGGGGCAGATACGTTTTGTGCTGATCGACAAGCCAGGTCAAGCGCTTGTGCGGACTGCACCTGATGCCTTGGTGTGCGAAGTGCTTGCGCACTGCACCGAATAAGCGGTGCGCATCTGACCATTCGTAGCTAGCTTGCGCCGTTCATGCCTTTAGCCTCCTACGCCAGCGACCCAGCGCAAACACGTGGACGCAGGCATGCTGAGCTGCCAAGCAGCTTAGGCGCAAACGCGCAAGACAGCCGCAGCGCCTTTCAGCGTGACCGCGACCGCATTGTGCACAGCACGGCGTTTCGGCGCTTGGTCTACAAAACGCAAGTGTTTCTCAACCACGAAGGGGATTTGTTCCGAACGCGGTTAACCCACTCGCTAGAGGTGGCGCAATTGGCCCGTTCCATAGCGCGGGCACTGGATTTGAATGAAGACTTGGTCGAAGCCATCGCACTGGCCCATGACCTTGGCCACACACCCTTTGGCCACGCGGGGCAAGACGCACTGCATGAATGCATGCAAGCCCATGGCGGCTTTGAGCACAATTTGCAAAGCCTGCGCGTGGTGGACGCGCTAGAAGAGCGCTATCCAGCGTTTGATGGGCTCAACCTGTGCTTTGAAACCCGAGAAGGCATTCTCAAGCACTGCTCTGCTGCCAATGCCCGCGCTTTGGAGGCGGCAGAGCCAGGTGGTGTGGCAGCACGGTTTTTAAACCGCACATCGGCCAGCCTAGAGGCGCAGCTGTGCAACATTGCCGACGAAATTGCCTACAACGCACACGACATCGACGATGGTGTGCGCTCTGGGCTGCTGAGCTGGCAGCAGCTAGAGGCGTTGCCGCTGTTTGACCGCTACCGTTTGGAAACCCTTGCACTGTATCCTGACCTAGGGCGGCAGCGGCTAGACGGCAGCTACGACCGCCGCCTGCTCTACGAGAGCATTCGCCGTATGCTCAGTGCCCAAGTGTTTGACGTAATCGCCACTAGCCGTGCCCGCCTTGAGACGGCAGCGCCGCGCGATACAGATGCAGTCAGAAATGCCCCCACTTTGATAGCGGCAAGTCAAGCCATGCAGGACATGTCGCTGCAAATAAAGCGTTTCTTGCTATTGAATTTATACCGCCATCCGCAGGTGATGCAAACCACCCAAGAGGCGCAAACGGTGGTGCGCAAGTTGTTTGACCGCTACTTGCGCCAACCCTCACTAATGCCTAGCCGCAACACGGCAGAGGCCAAGGCGCATGGCAAGCCGCGCCAAGTGGCGGACTATATCGCCGGAATGACCGATCGCTTTGCCACCAAAGAATACGCCCGCCTGTGCCCAAGTTTGACGGATTAGAGGCGCGCGCAGCGCCTTGGATGGTGTTGGCCGCTGGCCTTTGCGCGGCGCTGCATGTGAGCAAGCTGCCGCCTGCTGTGGCGGCTTTGCAGGCAGAGCTGGGTTTAAGCCTGCTGCAAGCGGGTTTTTTGTTGTCCACGGTGCAAGGCGCTGGCATGCTGCTGGGGCTGATGGTCGGGCTTTTGGCAGACAGGTTGGGCTACGCCAGAATGATGGCCACAGGCTTGGCATTATTGGGCTTAGCCAGTGCAGCAGGTGCATGCGCCTCGCATGCGCCCATGCTGATAGGGCTGCGCGTGGTCGAGGGGTTTGGATTTTTGCTGGCATGCTTGCCTGCCCCTGCGCTCCTACGCCAACTGGTGGCGCACCGAGGTTCTGCCGATGTCGCCAAATGGATGGGACTGTGGGGTGCGTATATGCCAAGCGGTGCTACGCTGGCATTACTGGCCGGTCCGTGGGTTTTAGAGGGCTTTGGCTGGCGTGTTTGGTGGCTAGGCTTGGCGGGGTTGACTTTGATCGGTTGTGCGGCATTTGTTTGGATTTTTAGGCACGCCATACGCCAGCTTCCTGATCGCCCGATGCTAGATGGGGTGGCATCGGTGGGCGGCCTGACCGCTCCCCCCGCGCAGTCAGCATGGCGCTTGACCTTGGGCAGCCGTGGCCCTTGGTTGGTGGGTTTGTCATTTTGTATGTATTCGGGCCAGTGGCTCGCCGTGGTGGGCTTTATGCCCGTGGTGTACGCGCAAGCGGGGCTCAGTGCGCCCATGGCGGGGTATTTAACCGCGCTGGCCGCTGCGGCCAATGCGGTTGGCAATATTTTTGGAGGCAAATTAGTCTCACAAGGTTTTTTGCCTAATGTCATAGTTAAATGGTCATTTGTAGCTATGTTTTTAGGAGTATTCATCGCCTTTGCAGACTTTTCTTGGCTAGGTTTGACCATCCCAGTCTGGGGCAAGGCGCTGGCAGTGTGTGTGTTTTCGGGGGTGGGCGGCATGGTGCCTGCCACGCTATTTGGTTTGGCCGTGCGGCTTGCGCCTAGCCCCCATACCGTGGCGGCCACCGTGGGCTGGATGCAGCAGCTGTCCGCATTGGGTCAGTTTGTTGGGCCACCCTTGGTGGCAGGCTGGGCCACTTATCTTGGGGGCTGGCAAGGCACTTGGGTGATCACGGGGCTGTGTTGTGCAGCAGGCGTGGCGCTTAGCACGCAGATTCGCCCTGCATTGGCCTACAATTACGCCCAAAATAAGCCATTGAATCCGGAGCGTCCATGAGTTTTCTTAACCAACTTAAAACCCAAGCCGATGCGCTGCAAAGCCAAAAGCAGGGTGCGCAAGCCAATGTGCAAGAAAACACCCAAGCCACCGAGATGGCCTGCAAAATGGCCAGCCGATACCTGCAAGACCTGTGTGCCCAGCTCAATGTCATCAACCCACCCGCAGTCGGCAGCTATTCGCTGGATGGCAAATCGCCTTGGCCCCATTTGGTGATGTGTGATTTCCGTGCCGATGCCCGCAAGAAAATGCTGCGCGGCGTCGAGGCTTTTGACTATATGGGATGCGCGTGGAAGCTGAGCCCCAGCACCGGTCAGGTGGCGCAGCACCGCGTGGCGGTGAATTTTCCGCCCGATTTAGAGCGTGTGGTGCAACGTTTGGCGCTGGGCCAAATCAAGCATGAGCGCAAAGAACAGCGCCACCCCGAGACCAACAAGCTGCAATCGTATATTTTTGAATACGCCACCGAGTCGCGTGGGTCAGTCACCCTCACCGCCGACCATGACCGGGCGCAGATTGCTTTTAGGATCAGCAATGTGGGCGGTTTTGAGCTGTTCAATACCAGCTACCCCGCTGCGCAAGTGACATCGTCTTTGATGGACGAGCTGGCTAAAAAGCTGGTAGGCCAGAGCAGCCGCTTTGGCTAGTCGCTCCAGTCCTTGCGCCGCTCAATCTCTTCGGCCATGCCCACCTCGCGCACCATGCCTGCTGCGTCTATCGACACCTGAAACAGCTTATTGGTGCCGTAATAGTCGTAGCGGTACACCCAGATATTGCCCGCAAAATTAGCCACCTGCGTGACCATGCCCGGTTTGCCAAAAGTGCGCTCCACATCAGAGGCCTTCCAAACCCCCGCCTGCACCTGCGCAAACTGTGCCTCGGAAAGCACCTGCTGGGCGCTGGCTACCTTGCCGCTGGCATCCAAATCAATGTTGTAGACCTGCCGCCCGTAGGGCTGGCGCGAGTATTGCAAGCGCGCACCAGCAGGCAACACAAAGTCGGCGCTGGGGTTGCCATAGGCGCTGACCACATCAGCGCGGCTTGCGCCTAGGGCTGCGTGGTCGGGGTTGGATGCGCAACCGCTCACCGTTAAAGCTATAAAAAATATAGCAACATATGACCATATGGTAGTGACGTTGACATTATTTTTCATAAATTCACCTCAAAAATACTTTACCCAAACGACTTACCCTGCGCCAAAGCCCCCAGCCGCGCCGTAATCGCAAAAAACTCCGCCACCGTATCGTCAATGATCTCTTTGGCCGTTTTCACGCGATCAATCAGCCCTGCAGTTTGCCCCGCCAGCGCGGGTGCGGCCTCCAAATCACCGCCAAAATACAAGTCTTGTATGCCGCGCATGGCCTCAAACGACATCACGCCTTCTTCATAAATAGCCAGCGTGCGCTGCGATTTGAGCGCGCGTATGCAGGGGGTAGACTTCTTGTTAAGTACCAAAGTTCCGGTTTCTTTGGCCTCCACTATGGCGTTTTTGTAATTGGCATGCACTGGGCTCTCGGCGCAGCTGACAAAGCGTGTGCCCATTTGAATGCCCTCAGCCCCCAGCGCAAAAGCCGCCGCCATGCCCCGCCCGTCGCAAATACCGCCTGCGGCAATCATCGGCACGTTGCAGCGTGCCCGAATCGCTTGCAGCAGCACCAGCGTAGACACTTCTTCAGGGTTTTTAAAGCCGCCGCCCTCGCCGCCTTCCACTACCAAGCCGTCAATCCCCGCGTCTACACACTTCATGGCCGCGTCCACCGTGGGCACCGCGTGGTAGACGGTAATGCCTGCGTCTTTAAGCGGTGCTATAAACTTGGCGGGACTTCCAGCCGAAGTGGTCACAAACTTCACACCCGAGCTGCACACAAAACGCAGCATCGCATCGTCCTTTAAAAAGCGAATCGGCAGATTCACGCCAAAAGGCAGCCCCAGCACCGCCATCTTTTGAATCTCGGCTTGGCAATTCTCCGTCTCGCCCGACGAGGTTTCAATCACCCCCAGCCCGCCCGCCATTGACACCGCGCTAGCCAGCTGCGTGCGCGCAATCCAGCCCATGGGGGCTTGCACGATAGGAAATTTAGCGCCGGTGTGGGCGAGAACGCGGTTGGTCATGGACATTGCCTTGCATCAAAAATAAAGATGCCGGATTATTGCGACCCTTATGCCCATGCCGTGTCGCGGCGGTTACCG
>JANOYR010000089.1:0-5581 GCA_031428975.1 Polaromonas sp.
ATGCGGTTGGCCTTTTGGATCGTAGACAAGCGGTGTGCAATGACGAGCGTGGTGCGCCCACGCATAGCGGACTCGAGGGCGGCTTGCACAGTGCGCTCGCTTTGGGCGTCTAGCGCACTGGTTGCTTCGTCGAGCAGCAAAATCGGTGGGTCTTTGAGCATTGCCCGCGCAATGGCAATGCGCTGGCGCTGCCCGCCTGACAGGCGCACGCCACGCTCGCCTAAATAGGTGGCATAGCCGTCTGGTAGCGCAAGAATAAACTCATCGGCGTAGGCGGCTTTGGCTGCCGCCATGACTTGTGCGTCGCTGGCCTCGGGTTTGCCATAGCGGATGTTGTCGAGCGCTGTGCCAGAAAAAATCACAGCGTCTTGTGGCACCACGCCAATTTGGCCACGCAGGGCCTGCAAATCCCAGTTTTTGAGTGCCGCTCCACCGACACGGATGTCGCCGCCCTGAGGGTCGTAAAAACGCTGCAACAAAGCAAACACCGTGGTTTTACCCGCGCCACTGGAGCCCACCAGCGCCACTGTTTCACCATGCTCCACATTCAGGCTGAAATCTTGCAACGAGGGCAACTGTGGCCGAGACGGATAGGCAAACTGAGTTGCTACAAATGATATAGCATGATATGACGCGGGGACAGTGACATTGGCCAAATTTTCCTTAAATTTTCCATGGGCATCAATACCCGAACGTGCATGTAGCAGCTCCATGAGCCGTTCGGTAGCACCTGCCGCCCGCAGCAAATCGCCATAGACCTCGCCCAACACCGCAAACGCCCCTGCCAAAATAATCACATAAACAACGGTTTGCCCCAAATGCCCTGCGCTGATGCGCCCTTCAATCACCGCTTGCGTACCCTGAAATAAGCTCCACAAAAGCGCGGCAGACGTGCCAATGATGATGAAAGCAATCAATGCAGAGCGTGCTTTGGTGCGGCGCACCGCGGTGGCAAATGCGTTTTGCGTAGACACATTAAAGCGGGCCGATTCACGCGCCTCGGCAGTGTAGCTTTGCACCACAGGCACTGCGTTGAGCACTTCGGCAGCTATGGCGCTGGAGTCGGCCACGCGGTCTTGGCTGGCACGCGAGAGTTTGCGCACCCGCCGCCCAAACCACACCGCAGGCAGCACGATCAGCACCAGTGCCCCCAAGACTTGCAGCATGATGGCTGGGTTGGTGTAAATCAACATGCCCAGAGCGCCCACCCCCATCACCAAATTGCGCAGTCCCATCGACAACGAGGAGCCCACCACGGTTTGCACCAAGGTGGTGTCAGTGGTAAGGCGCGAGAGCACCTCACCCGTTTGGGTGCGCTCAAAAAATTCAGGGCTTTGCTCTAGCACATGGGCATACACCGCGTTGCGCACATCCGCCGTAACCCGCTCCCCTAGCCACGAGACCATGTAAAACCGTGACGCACTGAACAAACCCAGCGCTACCGCGACCAAAAATAGCTCAAAAAAGTGGCCTTTAAGCGCCAGCACCTGCGCCCCCTTGTCCGCCACACTGCCAGTAGGCGCGGTTAAACCCGAGTCAATCAAGCCACGCAGCGCCAGCGGAAACACCAGTGTAGCCCCCGCAGCCAGCACCAGCAGCAGCCCAGCCAGCACAATACGGCCGTGGTAAGGCTTAATAAAAGGCAGCAAGCCGGAAAGCGAGCGGGGGGAGGCAGTGGATTTTTCGGAAGTCATGGCGCAAAAAATATTAATGCTTCAGTTGGGGGCAATCTGCACCACATGCAATAGACACTGAAAATTTTAAATAGTGAAAAAAAATTCAAAGCCGCAGCGCCGCTGCATACCCCGTCATCTCCAAATACCCGCGCCCCACCAGTTTGCCGTTGGAGTCGTGGCAGGTGGCTAAGCCCTCCCAGTAGATGGTGTCTGAGCCGCTGGTGGTTCCCAATTCTTGCGCATCGATGACGGCTTCTATAGTGTAGAAGTCTGCGGCGGTGCGCACCATCCACTTGGTGGGATAAACGGCGCGGGTGCGGGGGCTGGTCCAGCGGCGCTGGGGGCTAAACTGCACCTCAAATGGTTTGGCAATAAAGGTTTGCAGGCCGCTGCTGCTGGGGGTGCGAAAACTGCCGCCCGTCCACAGGGCGCTGCCGTCTTTTTTGCGCAACTGAAAAGCGGTCACTGCGCTGCCGTCAAACAGGTTCATGCCCATCCAGTCCCAGCCCACGGCGTCGGGGTGGAGCAGGGCTTGGCTCCATTCGTGGTCTAGCCAAGCGCGGGCGGGCGTTTTGTCAGCCAAAATTGTAAATTTTTCGCCTTTAAGCGACACGCTGCCCGATACGGCCAGCTGGGGCTGGCTGTAGTAGTAGCTGGCCTGAGCGGGATCTGGGCCTTTGCGCGATAAGCCCAATTGGCCCTGCAAAAGCAGAGGCTGGGTGGGGCTAAAGCTGAGATTCAGGCTGAAATCGGCTGCATTGATGTCAGCTTGGTAGCCCACCAAGCGCCGCAGCGTCCAGTCGCGCAGCTTCACGTCCGTGGTGGCCTCGCTGGCCTGCGCTATGCCAAAGCCGGTGCGGGCAATGCGCTGGTCGTGGTACAGCTTTTTGCCCTGCACATCGGTGAGTGCGGCGTGGGCAAACACGATGTGCTTGGCGGCAAATTTGGATGCCATGCCCTGCGTGGCAGGAATGGTTTTACGAAAAAACGTGACTTGGAAGCCGAAATCGCGCGGTTCGCCTTTGTTGGATGCGGCACTGGCGTATCCGGTGATGTACCACCACTCAGTGGCAAAGTCGGGGTGCGCCCCGTGGTCTCGCGGGAAGGCCAGCATGCGCTCGGGCAGGGCGTGTGCGCTGGGGGCGTAGCCCGCAAAAATGCCCGCCGCAAGACTTGCAGATAAGCCATGCGGCAAGAGCGCTGCCGACCCTTGCAGAAAATTGCGCCGCCCAACGCAGTGCCCAGCGCCAAGTTGCCCCGCTAAATAGGACAGTAATAACGGACTCACCAATCCTCCTTTACCGCCAGTACCGCGTCGCGCCCCGCCGCCGCGCGGCCAGAAAGCCAAGCGGTGAGTGTGCCTGCTGCCACCACGGCTAGGCATAGTGCGGCTAGGCGCGGCCAGGGTGTGGCCATGTCCATAGTCCAGTGGAAGCTTTGCGGGTTGACCACATGCACCAAAATCACCGATACCAGTAGCCCCAAGCCCAGCCCCGCCAGAGCTCCCAGAGTCGTCCAAGCCAAGCCTTCGCAAGCCACCAGTTGCAAAATTTGCCGCCGCGTAAGCCCCAAGTGCGCCAACAGGCCAAACTCTTTGCGCCGCGCCAGCACTTGCGCACTAAAGCTGGCGGCCACGCCAAACAAGCCAATACCGATGGCCACGGCCTGCAACCAGTAAGTGACGGCAAAGCTGCGGTCAAAGATGCGCAGGGTGATGGCACGAATTTCGATTGCGCTGGCAAACTCTAGGCTGCTTGCTGCGCTGGCAGTCGCTTGACCCGCCGTCGGCGCCCCCCAAGCTGCATCTTGCTGCGCCGCCAACGCCCGCAGCGCATTTTGAATCTCGGCCAGATCCGCAGCGTTCGTGGGGGTGATCGACAGGTCATTGGCACTGGTATCGCCCGTAAGCCGCTGGTAGTTTGCGCTGTCTATCGCAATCGTGCCAAACTGCCGTGCATAGTCGCGCCACACGCCTGCCACGTAGTAGTTTTGTTTTGCTATATTATGTGTAGCTGTATATGACGCATGGGTAGTGACATCTGCCATTTTTTCTTTATAAATTGGCAATTCACCCCGCCACAGTGCGCCAGGCACTGCGCCATATAAATCCACCATGGCCTCGCTCATATACAGTGCCATGGCATCCGCTGGCGCGTCAGCGGGCCGCGCAAATGGCCCTGACACCAGCGGTAAATCTCGCGCCGCATTGGCTATGGGCCGCACCACCAAGGCCACCGCTGGGCGAGCAGGGTCAAGCTGCAAGCTCCTATTGCGCTGCGGCGTGATGTGCGCTATGCCTTTGATTTGCAATGCTTTTTCTATGAACTGTGCGGTGAAATACGCGGCCTGCCCAGCAGCCGCGCTGCCACTGCTGCGCACATACAGCGGCGCGGGCAGCACCACGTCTAGCCAAGCGGTCACCGATCCACGAAAGCTGGCCACCATGACCGTCAGCGCAACCGCCAAGCCCAGCGCTGCCACCACGCCGCTCACGGCCACCGCCGCGCTTTCACGCACGCGCCGCGCCCGCTCTAGCGCTAGCAGGACCAGCGGGCGTGGCTGCGGGGAGCGCTCGACCAACCGAACGGCCCAATGCAACAAAAATCCCACCAAAAACGGCAAAGACGCAATACCACCGAGCAGCAGCAGGCCAATGGCCATGTAAGCCCCCAGTGGTATGCCAAAAATGGGCGGTGTGAACGCCAGTAGGGCAGATGCTGCTATTAAAACGATACCAATAGGGAATTTTCTGGCCTGCGCGGACACCGCTCCCAGCCCCTTAAGCGATGCCGCCAGCGGCAAAAGCGCCGCCCGCTGCGCTGGCTGCCAGCCGCCCACACACGCAGCCGCCACCCCCAGCGCAGCATACAGCGCGGCGGCCCCAGTGCTCCAGTGCAGCTTGGGCGCTACCGCCGCAAAATACCCGCCGCCCAAATCCCCGCCCAAATAGAGCAGCGCCAGCGCTGCCAGCACCGTGCCCAGCGCAATGCCCAGCCCTGCGCCCACCGCGCCCAAAAGCGCAGATTCAAGCAGCACCAGCCGCATGCGCTGCCCTGCGGTCAGCCCCAACACGCCCAGCAGCGCAAACTGCTGCACCCGCTTGGCCACGCTCAGTGCCAACACGCTGTAGACCAAAAACGCGCCAGTAAACATCGCCACCAGCGCCAGCACCGTCATATTCACCCGGTATGCCCGCGACAACGCGCCCATGCGCTCTTGGTTGTCAGTCGGGCTGCGTGGCTGCACGCCGCCGGGCAGCTGGGCCGCCGCCTCGCGCAGCGCCGCACCATCAGCACCCGGCTGCAGGCGCAAGTCAATGCGGCTGACAAAGCCCAACTGGCGCAGCAGCTCCTGCGCTGCGCCAATGTCCATCACCGCCAGCGGTGCGCCCGATGCGGCCACGCTGCCCGCTATGCGCAGGCTATGCTGGGTGCTGCCGTGTTGGATACGCAGCTTGCCACCGCCAAACTGCGCCGCCGCCGCCGCGTTTAAAAAAACTTGATTGGGCGCAAATACGGCAAAGCGGCTATCTTCAGCAGCTGTTTCGTCTGCGTTTTTGTTCTCTGCTGGGCCATCTTTCCCCTGATTACGCGATGGCGCCATATCCACCCGTGGCACCAGCGCAGGCGAGAGAGCCGCCACTACCAGCGCATCGACCCCCAGCAGCCGCAGCGGCTTGCGCACCCCGTTGGCATCCACCGCCTGCACGCTCGCATCTAGCACCGCACTGGCCAAAGCCACCTCAGGCCGTGCCGCAGCCCAAGCCAGCACGTCCTCAGGCAAAGCCCCGCTGCCCGCATGCAGCTCTACATCGGCCTGCCCATTCACCGCACGCAGCGCACTGCCAAACTCCGCCAGCGCCGACGCATTGATCACATGCACCGCAAACGCCAGCGCCACCCCCA
>JANOYR010000090.1:0-19026 GCA_031428975.1 Polaromonas sp.
GGCGCTTGGGTTGGACGGCGTAGCGGCATAAAGGGGGAGGCCAAAGGCCGGAGGACAGCCGCGGAGCCGTCCAACCCAAGCGCCAAAGCGTACAAAACCACAACGCCAAACCTCTAGCATTCCTATTGCTGGGAGCGCACGAGAAGACCGCATGCAATCGCCATAACTCAACTGACCCAGAGTAAACTACCAGTCTAAATTAACCAAGAAAGACCCCAAAAAATGCTAGGAGTCGCAGACTACGGCGCATTCGTGATCGCCATCATTGTGTTTTTGCTCATTCCTGGTCCGGGCAATTTGGCCTTGATTACCTCCACCAGCAAGGGTGGCATACGCGGCGGCTTGGCAGCCACGCTGGGGGTGATGGCGGGCGACCAAGTGCTGATGTGGTTGGCGGTAGCGGGGGTGGCTACTTTGCTTGCCAGTTACCCGACAGCTTTTGTGGCGGTGCAGTATGTGGGCGCAGCTTACTTAGCCTATTTGGGGGCAAAAATGTTTTTCACTAAAGCCGGCGATGCCCCCATTTTGCACATGGAGCCTAGGCGGTTCTTCATGCAATCGGTGATGATTACCTTGCTCAACCCTAAAGCCATCGTGTTTTATATGGCGTTTTTCCCACTGTTTGTAGACCCAGCTCAACACCGCGGTTTGCTTACCTTTGCGGTGATGGCGGCCACCATTGCAGCGCTTACCTTTATGTATGGCCTGTGTGCCACGTTAATTACCTATTTTGCTGCTGAAAAACTGCGTGCAAGTCCCCGTATTACGGGCGCATTGAATAAAATAGCAGGGTCGCTGTTGATTGGTTTTGGACTGAAATTGGCGATTTCTAAATAAACCAACATTAGCGGCCCATGTTTCTTGTGGATATGTTTCACGTGAAACCAAGCAACGCTAGAAAAAAGCCAATCCAGACCAAGCGCCCAAGCCGCCACACCCTCACCTATTACCTGTCATGAAAATATTCTGCATAGCCAACCAAAAAGGCGGTGTCGGCAAAACCACCACCACCGTGAATCTGGCGGCAGGTTTGGCCAAAATTGGCCAGCGCGTGCTCATGGTGGACCTTGACCCGCAGGGCAATGCCACGATGGGTTCGGGTGTGGACAAGCGCAAGCTTGAACTTAGCGTATACGATGTGCTGCTAGAGTCGGCGGGCATCACCGAGGCGAGGGTGTTCAGTGAGACCTGTGGCTACCATGTGTTGGGTGCTAACCGCGATTTGGCCGGGGCCGAGGTAGAGCTGGTGGCGCTAGAGCACCGCGACAAGCGCCTCAAAATAGCGATTGAGGCGGTAAAGGCAGACTACGATTTTGTGCTGATTGACTGCCCGCCATCGCTGTCGATGCTCACCCTCAACGGCTTGTGCTGCGCCCACGGCGTGATTGTGCCCATGCAGTGCGAATATTTTGCGCTGGAAGGCCTCACAGACTTGGTCAATACCATCAAGCAGGTGCATGCCAACATGAACCCCGACCTGCAAATCATTGGCCTGTTGCGCGTCATGTTTGACCCGCGCATTACCTTGCAGCAGCAAGTGAGCGAGCAGCTCAAAAGCCATTTCGGCGACAAAGTGTTCAATGCCGTGATTCCGCGCAACGTCCGTTTGGCCGAAGCCCCCAGCTACGGCCTGCCCGGCGTGGTGTTTGACCCCGCCGCCAAAGGCAGCGTGGCCTTTGTGGAGTTTGCGCAAGAGATGGTGGCGCGCATTGCCAAGATGTGAGTGCGGCCTGCGCCCAAAGTGGGTGCGCCCCCATTCTGTTCAGGTAAACGCGCCCCGTATGGGCTGCGTTGGTCTGGGGCGCTAGCAAGCCGTTCGACAAGCTCGGGCTGAGCGCAAGCAAACGAAACGCTTTGCGCTTACACCCCCACGGTTAGATTCGCCACATACCCAGCCGCATTGCTGCCCGTTACCGTAGCCAGTTGCGTGCTTACTCCATCAGAGAATACATTGTCAGAGGCAAAGCTGATGGCGGCGAGGTTGGCCACACTGGCGCTGTAACCGCTGGAGGCGTAGACGGCTTGGCAAGTTGCAAAGGGCAGGGCGAGCTGGCTGGTTTTGATGTCGTTATTGCCGCTGGTGGCCAAGGCTGCGCTGGTGTACACCTCAAAGTGGATGTGGGGCACGCGCCCAGCGTAGCAGCCGGGGAAGATGGTGGTGAAAGTCACTTCGCCATTGGCATCGCTGACCTGCACACCGCGCAAATAGGTCTCGCCGGTGATGCCGCTGGAATACATCGAGTAGCCGCCCGATTGGTTGCAATGCCACAGGTACACCGCATAACCCGCCAAATTGGTGCAACTGCCGCTTACGCTGACCAGTTTGAGGGTGACGGTCAAAGGAATACCCGCAGCCACGGTGCTGCTGCCCAGACTGCTGGTGATATTGCTGCGCACGATGCCGCTCATGGTCAGGGCGTTGACACCATTAGTCCCGTCGCCAGGGTAGGGGCCGGCGGTTTCGCTGGGGATGGTGGAGCAGGTGCTCGCTGTTGAGGACGATGTGGTGGTCGTACTGGCGGCAGTAGTGGTGGTGGTGCTCACAGCGCTGGTGTTAGCAGTGGTGGCCGCAGCAGAGCTGTCAGTACTGCTACCGCCACCGCCGCAGCCCAAAAGGGCGGTCACGGGCAAGGCAGCAGAAGCGCCCAGCCCCAACCAGCGCAGGCTGGCGCGGCGGCTTCTTTGCACGCGCAGCAGGGTTTGAAGGTCGGCGGCTAAGCCAAGGTGGTTGTCGTGGCTAGAGTTAGCAGGTGTATGGGGGTGGTTCATAGTGGTCTCGTTAAGTTAAAGGCGTGATTACAAAGGTGTGGTGTTGTGGGTAATGTGCAGATAAGAGGTCATTTTGTGTGGTGCGGTAGAAGACGGTTGATCTGGTTTTGTACGGGCACAGGCCGGCGGTGCTGCCTCAACTCCGCGACTGTCCTCCGCCCTGCGGGCTCCCCCTTTATGCCGCTGCGTTGCGCCAGCACCACCGGCCTGTGCCGCTAAAGTGTGGTGTTCCGTTTCAAGGTTTCAGTCGCAATTTTTTCAACTGCTGGGTATTCACCTCAGAGCGCTTACCTCATTCGCTGCCCCAGTGCTTGGCTTAGACGGCGCAGCGGCATAAAGGGGGAGGCCAAAGGCCGGAGGACAGCCGCGGAGTCGTCTAAGCCAAGTACTGGCGCAGCCCTACAAAACAAAACACACAAAACAAAAAAGGGGGCAAGGACTCGCATCGTTGCCCCCAAAGCGCTAAGCGCTACAGGAAATTAAATCAACGCTTTTTATAGTCGTCCCAGCCCTTGCCGCCGGGGGCAAACTTGTCGCCGTCGCGGCTGCCGTGTAGGCTGATCTCGCGGGCTTGCAAAACGCCCGCGCTGTCGAATGTGCCTTCGGCCTCTATGCTGTTGCCATTGGCCAGTGTGGCGGCTGTTACCCCTGTGAATGCTGTCGTGTCGCTGTATTGCACTTTGATGGTGGTGCTGCCCACGGTGATGCTAAAGCTCTTAGATCCGCTGTTGAGGCCGCTGACTGCGCCGCGTACTTCCCGCACAGGGATGCGCACTTGGCTGGGGGCACAGGCCAAGCTGTCGGCCTTGACCACATCGGTGCCCACTTGGGCGCGTGCCATCACCTTGACCGACACGCCATCGGCCAGCGTGGTGCCTTGGCAGGTGGCGGGTGTTTTAAGGGCGGATGCGTCAATGGCTATACCGCGCACGCTGAAAGACGTGGTGCTTAAGAAGTTGCTAATAGCGCCTATTAGCAAAATTTTGGCGCTATCGTCCTTGGTGTCGGCTTCGCGCACGCGCAGCTGGGTGGCGGCCAGTTGGCCTGCGGCATTGAACACGCCACGCACCTGTACATACGCGCCATTGGCCAACACTGCGCCGGTGGGCAGCACCGTGGCAGTGCCTGCCACCACGCTCAGGCCTTGTAGGTCAAATGTGCCTGAACCCGCGCTAAAGTTGCTGACCAAACCGCCCACTTGCGCTGCGCCACTGGGCAACTTGCCCTGCCCGTGGCTGACGTGGACGCGTGTTGCGGCCAGCGTGCTGACGCTGCCAGACGTGGTGAGCGCACCGCTTGGGCCAAAAACCAAGACCGTTTGGTCGTTGGCCAAGGTGACGGTGGCGGGCGTGAGGGTGGCGCTGGCGTAGTTCACCACCAAGCCATTGATGCTGAATTTTTTGCCGCTGGCATCTAAGGCGCTCAGCTTGCCGGTCACGCGCAGGGCGCTGATAGTGGCTTGCTTTTCAATGCGCGAAGCCTGCACCTCGTACACCGCCGTGGTGGTGTTGTAAACCGGGCTGCCATGCACCTCTAGCAAGTCGTTGGCGGCAATGTCGGCAAACGCTGCAAGCCCGCCGCCATAAGCGGTGACTGCACCTTTGGCCGAATCGGTGTTGGCGCGCACCAATTGACCCGCGACTTTAAGAGAGCTGGTGCTGGAGTTAATGGCGGTGGCCGAGCCAATGACGGCGGCATCCACCTCAATACGGGCGGCATTGCCTGCACCGTCGTGCTCAACGCGCACCCGCTGGCCTAGGCGCAGCGCGGCGGTGCGTGTGCCGCCCAAATGGTCGGCGGCATGGGTGCTGGCCTTGGCATCTTCAATTTCTACACCGTCCACCACCACACTGCCAAAGCCGGTGACGATGCCCTGCGCCACTTGCGTGCTGGACTCGGTGGCGCTGCTGGTGTTGGTGCTGCTAGTGCTCACAGCGGCATTGCTGGTTGTGCTGGCGGTGGTGCCAGCGCTGCCGCCCCCGCCGCAGGCGGCGAGAAACAGTGCGCTGCCCAGCAGCGTTGCCAGTAGTCTGGCGTGGGTCATGGTTTTCATGGTGAGCTCCTTGGTGGTTAAAAGTAAAAACGCGACAAATCAGTGTTTGGATATGGATGCTTGAAAATGAGGCTGTTGCGGTGCATTCGGTCAGTTATCGCGCTTGAGGGCGCGCAGGCGCAGTTGGTTTGTGTTTTTGTCCAGCTCGGCCTCGGCCTCCACACGCTTGCCCAGCAGGCTCAGCGGTGCGGCTTCAAAATAGGTGTTGGCATCCCAGTTCAGGCTGAAATCGCCCTGTGCAGTGGCAACCACCAAGCTTTTGGCACTGGTGTTGACGCTTTTGAGTGTGCCGCTGCGCTCCACGGTGCGGTTGGTGGAACTGTTGGCCGCACTGCCTGAATTGCTGGTGCCGGCATTGCCTGTGGCACTGCTTGCTGCATTCCCCGTTGCACCATCCACCGCCGTGCAGCGCACGCTGCTGGCCACCACCACCGCGCTGGCGGCATTCCAGCGGCCTGCCAATTCAATGGCCATGTCGCTGCCCACAGGGATGCTGCGGCACGCCGCCTCAATGCTGGCGGCACTGGCCAACACGGCGGTGCCGCGCAGCTTGAAGCTGACCTGAGCGCCGCTCCAGTTGATGCCGCTGGTCACGCCCTTTATTTCTACCGCCGCACCCAAGGCTGCCGTGGCGCTGCTGCGTAGGCTCACGCTGGCGGCGGTGTTGGCCGTATTTACGTCAGCAGCGCCAGGCGCCATGCCAATCGACACAAACTCGCCGCGCTTGAGCGCATCATCGTTCACTGCCACATTAGCTGGAATTTTGACCCTGTTGCCTTGCACTTCCACGGTGCGGGCGTTGGCATCAAATCGGCCCGCCACACCGCTGATGCGCAGGGTTTGGCTGCCCAGCGCCAAGTTGGCGGCGCTGTCGTTGATGGCGCGCAGGGCGGGCAGGGCGCTGTTGTTTTGCAGCGCCGCCAAGGCCGCGCTGCGGCTGGCCCACAGGCGCAGCAGCTGGTTGGCACTGGCGCTGTTGACGATTTGCTGGGCGGCGGCATCGGCACCGCTGACGCGCAGGCCGCTGGCGGCATTGAGGCGCAGGCTAGCCGCGCTGGCGCTGTTGGCACTGGTTGCCGCGCTGTGCACCACCCCAGAGAGCAACACGCGGTCGCTGGCGCTGGTGGTCTCTATGCGCGTGGCCACCAGCACATAGCTGGCGCTGGCACTGTCAAAAACCCAAGAGCCATGCACCTCCAGCTCGTCGCCCATGGCCATGCTGGCGCTGGCCACGCCGCCCAGCACCGTTGGGTTGCTCAGGGTGCTGTCTTGCGCGGCCACGATGCGCACTGTTTGCCCCAACACCGCAAAGTTGCCCGCCGCATCGGGCAGCCGCGTTAACGGGCCGCGCAACTGCGCCCGCACGCTCACCAGTGCGGCAGTGTTGGCGCTGCTGTGTTCTACCCGCACGCGTTGGCCTAGTTTGAGGCTGGTCAATGCCGCGCCGCTGTCGTCGTCGGCCATGGCCGGCACATTGCTGTCGTCAAACTCCACGCCGTCAACAATCACACTGCCAAAGCCGCTGACGGTGCCTTCGCTGACAAACGCGGTGTACACCCCTGTGCCGCCGCTGCCCACGCCGCTGGTCAGTGTGCCGCCGCCGCAGGCGGACAGCAAACCCAAAGCCACCAAGGCCATCGACAGCCACAGCAGCAGCAAAGCCACGGTGCTGGGCACGGGAGCGCTGGGGCGCGGCGTGTGGCGGTTGCTTGGGCGCAGTGGCTGGGCGTTCATGGTGTCTTCCTGTTACTTGGTTTTTTGAATGGTTTACACGGCAATCGGCGGCAACATCGCTGGCGGTGAAGGGTGGTCTGCGGCTGGCAAGGGCGGCTGTGCCGCGCCAGCCACCGGCGCGGCCTGCATGGGCGTGGCATAACAAAACATGCCCAACCGAATGCGCTGGTCACCCGCCGCTTGCTGCGGCTGCAAGGGGTTGGGCGCATCTTGGTCACACAGCGGCTGCGCCGCCTGCACCATGGCTTGCAGCACCGGCTGCCACAGGCTGGTGGCTAGCGCTTGCAGCTTGGCGGTCGATGCCACGCTCAGGCCGTCGGCAAACACGCTTTGCTCTAAATAGCGCTTTTGGTCGGCAGACGCGGTGAGGTTGTGCACCCCAGCGGCCAAATGGTCGGCCACCGCGCCGCCCAGCAGCTCGCGTGCCTCGGCCAGCTGCGGGCTGGGCACAAAAGCCGCTTGCTGCAAACGCACCATGCCCGCAGCTTCGCTGGCCACACCCAAGCGCAGCAGCTCTTGCAGCAGGGTGCGCGGGTGAATGTCTTTGCTGACTGCCCGCGCCAGTGCCTCAAAGCTGGGGATTGGACTGCTTGTTTGGCAGGGCCCGTCAGCGGCGGTATTGGCTGCTGTATCGGTTGCTGTATCGCTTGCGTGGGGGCTGCTGTAGGGCAACTCCAGTGGCAAGCCACTGGCAATCCAGCGCGTGGCCAGCATGCTGGCGGGCGATATTTTGCTGCTGGTTTTAGGGGCAGGTGCTGCCGTGGTGTGAGCGCCCGCTAACCCGCTGGTGCTTACCGGGCTTAAAAGCTTCACATCCTTGCGGTGCAAACCCGACAGCACCGACAGCGCAGAATCCGTGGCGCTGCGCCCGCTGTTGGCCAGCTCGGCCGCTGCCGCCTGCAAAAACACCGGCTTAAGTGCCTGCGCCAGCTCCCCATGCCCCACCCCCGAACGCACCAGCCAAGCCGCCAGCGGCCCCATAATAGCCAGCGCCTGCGCCAACACATCGGCTTGCGTGCTCGGCTCGGTGGACAATGGGTGAGAAGACATGCTCACAGTATAAATGGGAAAATTTCCCATTTATACGGATGGAGCAGCTAATTGCGTGCATTAAATCACGATAAATACAGTTTAAAAGCCCATAAAACCACTGCACAGCGCTGCAAAGCATCCAAACCACGCAAAAAACGCCCTAAACCTGTCAAAAATAACAATATAGGCAAAAAAGCCTCTAGCGCAATACCAGTATCAAAAATCACTTTGTTTTTAATAGCAAGATAGGGTGTTACAACTTTTTCAAAGGCGTGATTGTCAAAACCAACGCTTGTTGTGGAGGCTGCCGCTGATTCAACTCTTGTAAACTAATCCCCATGACCCCTCTCATCCTCCCCGGCTGGCAAAACTCGGGCGTTGCCCATTGGCAAAGCCGCTGGGAGGTGCTGCATGGCTACCAGCGGGTGGAGCAACACGATTGGCTGCGGCCGCGCCGGGGCGACTGGATGGCGCAGCTGGATGCGGCGGTGATCGCTGCGCCAGCGGGCCCGGTGGCTTTGGTGGCGCACAGTTTGGGCTGCATTTTGGTGGCGGCTTGGGCTGCGCATTCGCAGCACACGGCGCGGGTGACGGCAGCGCTTTTGGTGGCGCCGGGCGACACTGAAACCGAGGCTTTTGAGGCCATGTTGCCCAGCTGGTCGCCTATTGTGCGGGCGCGGCTACCTTTTAAAAGCCTTTTGCTGGGCAGCCACAACGACCCCTATTGCAGCTTGGCGAAAGCCCAGCAGTTGGCAGCAGACTGGGGCGCAGCGTTTGTGGATTATGGCCACAGTGGCCACATCAATGCAGAATCGGGCTTGGGTGACTGGCCCCAAGGCCACGCCATGCTGCAAGCTTTGCTGGCAAAACCCGATGCGCCGTTTGCCGAAAAATAGCCTCTGCGCCTAGCGCCGCCAGACAAAACTACAATCGAGCCTATGGTCACCAAAAAACCCAAAGGCTTAGGCCGCGGCCTCGAAGCACTGCTCGGCCCCAAAGTACAAGACAACACGCCCCAAGAGCTGGCATCCATGGCCTCGCAGGCGCTGGCCAGTCCGGGCTTGCCCGCCTCGCTGATGCTCAGCGATTTGATTCCCGGCATGTACCAGCCACGCACCCGCATGGACGAAGGTGCGCTGTATGAACTGGCCGAGAGCATCAAGGCACAGGGCATCATGCAGCCGATTTTGGTGCGCAAGCTTGACGACGACGCTTTGGGCATTGCCCGATATGGCGACAAGGCCGGCCGCTATGAAATTATTGCGGGCGAGCGGCGTTTTAGGGCAGCCAAACTGGCCGGGCTAGACAGCGTGCCGGTACTGGTCAAAGACGTGCCCGACCACGCCGCAGCGGCCATGGCGCTGATAGAGAATATGCAGCGGGAAGACTTGAACCCGCTAGAAGAGGCGCAGGGGTTGTCACGCCTCATTAAAGAATTTGGCCTCACGCACGAGGAAGCCGCGCAGTCGGTAGGGCGCTCGCGCAGCGGGGCTAGCAATTTGCTGCGTTTGTTGAACTTGGCCGAGCCGGTGCAAACCATGCTGATGGCGGGCGACTTGGACATGGGCCATGCGCGGGCACTTTTAAGCCTAGACAAAGCCGCCCAAATCACCACCGCCAACCAAATTGCAGCCAAAAAACTCTCGGTGCGCGAGGCCGAAAGCCTGGCCAAGCGCATTGGTGCCGAATTTAGCCTGACTCCACAAAAACCACCCAAAGAAAAGTCGCGGGACACGCGCCGCGTAGAGGAAGAGCTGTCCGACTTGCTCATGGCGCAGGTCGAGGTGCGGGTGAAAAAGCGTGTGAAACGCCATGGCCGCTTTGAGGAAATGGGCGAAGTTAGCATTCAATTTAGCTCGATGGACGAGCTCAATGGCTTGATTGACAAGCTGCGCGGCACCGTCTGAGCCGCCTAAGCGCCTATTTCTGCGCAAATATACGCGTTGCCCCCTTAAACAGGGGGGTGACAGATGAAGTAATTTGTTGTAAGTTCGTAGAGTTTTAGTGCAGTGGCATGGCCTATTTGGTTTGAGCTGCTGCAAATCCCACGTAATTTTATGTTGTCAATATTAGGAGTTAATGATGAGCACTTTTACTAAAAGCTTGGTTGTACTGGGTTTAATGGCTGCAGGTCTGGCCAGCGCCCAAAACATCGAGCGCGTCAAAATGACCGATGGCAGCCTAAGCTGCAAAGAGATTTATTCAGAGGCTAATTTGATGGACACCGTGGCCAAAGGTGCCATGGCGCAAGCAGCCCCTGCCCCAGTCGCTCCAGCGCCGGTTGCAGCGGCTGCGCCATCGGGTGGTTTGGGCGGCCTATTTGGCGGGCTTTTGAGTGGTGGTGGCGCAGGCCAACAAGCGGGCGTAAACCCCCAGGCCGCTGCAGCGGCCGCGCAAGCGCTCAGCAGCTTAACGGGCCAAGGCGGCGGCGGCTTGGGCGGTTTGTTTGGTGGCCTTTTGGGCGCTGCTTCGGGCCAGCAGGGCGCGGGCCAACAAGCGGGTGTAAACCCACAGGCCGCAGCAGCGGCCGCGCAAGCACTTAGCAATTTAACGGGCCAAGGTGGCGGCGGCTTGGGCAATGCGCTTAGCGGTGGTGGTGGGGGTGGACTGGGTGGTTTGTTTGGCGGCCTTTTGGGTGCCGCTGCCCAGCAGCAACAGCAGCAAGCCGCAGCCGGACAGGCCGCGCAGGCCAACCAGTTCACGCCCATTGCTGGCGCAGCGCCCGCACCAAGCGGCAACCCGGCTTTGGGCGCCCAAGCGGGTGCACGCAAAGAGCATTTGACGGCACTGTTTGTGAGCAAGGGCTGCAAAATAAGCGATGTGCAGTAAGCGCAGCGCTGCCCAAGGCAGCAAGCCCTAGGCCCAACGCCTCGGGCTGTAATAATCTCCCATTGAAGTGACCACCCCCCTGATCAGGGGGGTGACAAGTGCGGCAATCAGCGGAACAATCGCTATGCCTCGGTTTACCAGCATCTAGCAAAACCGTAGGCAAACCCACGTTAGATTTTGTCGCAATATGTCGACCGTCACAGGAGAAAAAAATGGACTCAAAGCATAAAAAATGGGCGCTTGTACTCGCTACAACGCTAGGCCTGTGGGGCTGCGGCGGCGGCACTGACGTGAGCACCACCCCGGGCGCTGGGACAGCGGCAGCCAATGTCACGGGCATATTTGTCGATGCTACCGTGGCAGGGTTAAGCTACAAGTGTGCAGGCTCTACAGCGGTGTCGGGCACCACCAATGCCGCTGGGCAATACACCTGCCCAGCCGGCCAGCCGGTGGGTTTTTATGTAGGCGACATTCTGATTGGCTCTGTGAGCTCGCCACAAGCGGTAGTAACCCCGCTTGACTTGGTGGGCTCTGGCGCAACGCCCTCCAACCCGACGGTGGCCAACATGGTGCGATTCCTGATGTCGATCAGCAGCAGCGACCCCACCACAGGCAAACTCACGATCGACCCTGCGGTGGTAGCCGCCGCATCAGGCAAGGCCATTGACTTTGCAACCGCCAGTGCAGCGGCCTTGGATGCCCTGATTACCACCATTAAGCCCGGTGCAACGGTGTACACCAGTGCCCAAGCAAGCGCACACGTGAGCGCCAGCATTACCGCGCTATTTGCGGGCAATTATGCGGGCACTTACGCAGGCGCAGACAGCGGCAATTGGACCTTTACGGTCGACAACAAAGGGGTGGTCAAAGGCGCTTTGGCCAGTGGTGATGCGGTGGTGGGCAACATTGCCACCACACTGAGTGTGGGCTCAAGTTATGCATTCAAGGGCACCGCTGGCGCAGTGCCATGGGTGGGTACATTCAATGTGAGCACCAAGGCATTCAGCGGCACTTGGAACAATGGCGCTGGCAGCAGCGGCACCTGGGTAGGCAATGTGGCCGCAACCAGCAGCAGCGCTACGAACACTGGGACAACATCGACCAGTACGACCAGTACGACCACTGCAACCACCACACCAACGACCACAACTACTACGACCACGACTACTACGACCACCACGCCAGAGTCAACCTCTACCAGCACCACCACGGCGGTTGTCAGCCCAACGGTGAGCGGATTCAGTCCTAGCTCGGGTGCGGTCAGTGCCACCGTAACGATTTCGGGTGACAATTTGGGCAGATTCACGCCAGCAGCCTTGGTGAAGTTTGGTAACACCACGGTGACGGTTGTTCTGAACTCCTCCAACACCAGTATTGCAGTCAGGGTGCCCGCTGGCTTAGCGCTGGGCACGCACACGCTGAGTATGTCGAACTTTGACGGCTCAGGTGCGCTCAATGTTGGCGTATTTACTGTCGTGCAAGCGCCCTCATTAGGTTCTGGCTTGACGATTGAACCCGCTTTTAACGCGATTGCAGCATTTGCTGCAATCGCTCCCACAGGAGGTGCACAGTCTGGAGGCCACTATGGATTTACTTACAGCCAGCACGCAGCCAATGAGCAAGTCACGATTCAATACCTCAATTTCAATCCTAACTTCACCCTTACGGTGGAGATGATGGTCGGTGCTGACGAGGTGGTGAATGGTCAGACGCGCACCGTATTCTCCTCACGTGCGCGCAAATGCACACACGTGGGCACCCCCACAGCCACTTTCCCTGACTGCGCATCAGTAGGTGTTGCATTTAACACAGCGGCTGGCACGCTAACGCTGACAAATGCAGTGTTTTCCGCAAACGTCGGATCCGCCGTGACAGTCAATGGCTCACTCGCGTTCCCAGCGTTTTAAATCATTGGACACACTCTGTGGCATTTGACCGCGCCCTCATCGTCGAGGATTTAGATGAGCCGCGCGAATGGTTGGCCGAGCTGTTGCCGCAGGCTTTGCCCTGCATCACGCAGGTAGACACCGCTGCCAATCTGGCGCAGGCCAATGCCCATGCCGACTCTTTTGCTTACGGTTTGGCCTTGGTGGACTGGGGCTTGCCCGACGGCACAAGCGAAAAACTGATCGCCAAACTGGTCAAGCACCGCGCCGATGCCATCGTGATTGTGGCCACTATCCATGACGACGATTCCCATGTGTTTCCGGCGCTGCGAGCAGGCGCAACAGGCTACATCCTTAAATCCCAGCCCCGCGCCTTGGTGTTTGAACAATTGCGCCGCATTGAGCTGGGCGAACCAGCGCTGTCGCCGTCGATCGCCATGCGCATGCTCAAACATTTTCAAATTGAGAAAAATACAGGAAATTTTGCCAATGTCGCCGTCCAGTCGTCACCTAATGCTATTAAATTAGGAGTAATTGATGGGCCAACTGCGGGCTTGCTGTCTGCGCCTGATGATGCACACCCCCTGACCTTGCGCGAGGTGGATGTCTTGCGCTTGATCGCCAAGGGGTACAAAGGCCCTGAAGTCGCCACGATTTTGAGCCTTACCCCCAGCACCGTGAGCAGCTACATCCGCGAGATTTACCGCAAGCTGGGCATCAGCTCGCGGGCCGAGGCCGCTATGGAGGCCAGTCGGCGCGGTTTGGTGGTTTAACCACTAGCCAGGGGCAAACTGACCCGCACCGACACGCCCTGTGCGGGAGCGGTTCGATTGGCCACCATGCATTGTGCGCCAATGGCTTGGGCGCGGTGGGCAATATGGCGCAAGCCGCGCTGGGTGGTGTTAGCCGTGGTGGTGCTAGCGGTGTTGGCAATGCCGTTTGGCGCAGTCAAAGCGCCATGATTAGACGTATTTTTTGGGGCTGACAGTCCAACGCCGTTATCCGCAATTTCTAGCACCAGTGCTGCGCTGTGCAAACCAGCCCGCACCGTGATACTGCTGGCATTGGCGTGTTTAACGGCATTGGTTACGGCCTCTTGCAAAATCCGCATGAGCTGCAACACCGTGTCTTCGGGCAACACCACGTCTTCTATTGCACCGTCTATCTCCCACACCAAAGCCAGCCCCACAGCGGCAAGCCGCGCGTCCCAGCGGTTGCGCCAAGTGGCCAAAGCGCCTTGCAGGCTGCGGCCCACATCGGCGCTGTCCATGAGCAGCCGCAATTCGTCCAAGCCGTCTTGCAGGCTTTGGGCTACTTGCTCTTTGCCATAAGCCCCGCGCTCCACACCGCGCAGCGCCGTCATGAGCTGGGCACCAATGCCGTCGTGCATCTCGCGGGTCAGGCGCTCGCGCTCTTGCTGGCGTGCGCCTTCGCGCTCGGCCAGCAGCTCGGCGTCGCGCTGTTGGGCATAAAACTGGGCCAATTCGGCATTTTTCTCGGCCACGCGCTGAGCCAACTCGGCGTTTAAGCCCTCCGCCCGCTGCAAAGCGCGCAGCGCCCGCTCGCCCACCAGCGCCCCCACCACCAAGACCAGCACACTGTAGGCATAAATAAAGTAGCCGCCGTGGCTAAAGCCGCTTTGCCCCACATTGCGCATCGCAATGATCTGGCCTACCAGCAAAATCAGCGCATAAGCGGCCAGCACTGCGCCCGCCCGCAGCAAACCAATGCGCTGGCGTGCCGCAAAGGTGTGCCACATGGCAAACAAAGTCAGCAGCACACTCAAGAAAAAAGCAATCCAGCGAAACGTCATGGTGTTGAGCTGTAAGCGTTCTATTCCGGGGATGAGCAGGGCCAAAAATAAAGCGCTAAAGCCTGCGCCCAGCAGCAGCATGCCGCGCTGGGTGTGCGCCGTCCAAGCGCCAATGGCGATCATGTTGGCACTGGCCAGCGTGATGGCCAAGAGCACCAAGGTCCAGCGGATGAAGTTTTCAAACAACAATGCAGGCAGGTAAATCAGCTGGGTGTAATCTAGCCCGGTGCGCAGCGCAAAGACCACCGTGGCCAAGCCAAAAAACAGCAAAGCCAAGTCTTTGCGGCGAACGCACCAAGCCAAAAGCGCTACAGCACCCACCACACCCATCACCATGGCCAAATTGCTCTGTTCGGCCAAGCCCACGCGCTCGTCGTTGCCGTGGGCTAGTAAGGTGGCCTCCAGCGGGCCAACGCGGGCCATGCCGAGCCCAAAAGGGAAGTTACTGGGTGTTTGCAACACCATGTGTACGGCGGTTGCGCCTTCGGGCAGGACAAATACCGTGGGCGCACGGCCCGAATAAACCAGCCCTGCCGTGGCACTGCGCTGCGCCCATGGTTCGTTGGCAGGGTTGGCAGGCGGTTGCAATGCACGCAGTGGCAGCAAGCGGGTATGGTGCTCGGCCACCAGCGTGTAGCTGGTGACATTAGCGCCAATGTAGAGGCCGCGCAGCGTGCCAGCGGGGCAGGGCGCAATTGGCAGGGTATAGCCGATATGCGCATTGCCCATGCGCATATCCAGCTCTATGCGGTCAGGCAGGCTGGCCAGCGTGCTGCTTTGGGTGTTACCCGCCATGCGGATCGTGCGCACAATGCCCGCCACGGGCACTTCAGCGGTGCAAGAGGCTTCTTGCGCATGCAAGGCGTTGAAATTTGCAGTAAAAAAGCACAATGTCACCGTCAATACGGCATAATGCGCTATAAAAAGCGAAGCATTTAGAAGCCAAATGCGGCAAGCCATTGGGCTTACTTGCACGCTGCGTTCCATCGGTAGCTTGCCCAGCAGGCCATTTACCAGCTGAAAATCTTGCCCGGATTCATGATGTTGTGCGGGTCCAGCGCGTGTTTGATGGTGCGCATCATGTTCACTGCCGCGTCACCCGCCTCGGCCACCAAAAAGTCTTGTTTGTGTAGGCCAATGCCGTGCTCGCCGCTGCAAGTGCCGCCAAGGCTTAAGGCGCGGTGCACCAGCTTGTGGTTGAGCGCTTCGGCGGTTTCGCGCTCTTGGGGGTTATTCGGGTCAATCAAATAGCCAAAGTGAAAATTGCCGTCGCCCACATGGCCGACTAAAAAGTAAGGGATGCCGCTGGCATCGGTCTCGGCCACGGATTCGAGCAGGCAATCGGCCAAGCGCGAAATTGGCACGCAAGTGTCGGTGCTGATCGCTCGGCAGCCCGGGCGCGATTGCAGGGCAGCAAAATAGCTGTTGTGCCGCGCCGTCCACAGCTTGGTCCGCTCCTCGGGCGTGGTGGCCCATTCAAAAGCTTGGCCGCCGTGCTCGCTGGCCAGCTCCTGCACCAATTCCGCTTGCTCTTTCACGCCCGCAGGCGAGCCATGAAACTCCATCAGCAGCATCGGCTCTTCGCGCAGGCCCAATTTGCTGTGCGCGTTGACCATGCGCACCGTGTTGGGGTCAATTAGCTCGACCCGCGCAATGGGTATGCCCATTTGGATGATTTGAATGGTGGTGTTCACCGCTGCTGCAATGGAGGGGAAGGAGCAAATAGCCGCGCTGATGGCCTCGGGCAGGGGGTAAATGCGCAGGGTGATCTCGGTAATCACGCCCAGCGTACCCTCGCTGCCCACCATCAGGCGGGTCAGGTCGTAGCCTGCGCTGCTTTTCTTGGCGCGGGTGCCGGTGCGCACCACCTCGCCGCTGGCGGTGACCACCTCTAGCGCCAACACGTTCTCGCGCATGGTGCCGTAGCGCACGGCATTGGTGCCGCTGGCCCGCGTCGCGCTCATGCCGCCAATGGTGGCATCCGCCCCCGGGTCAATGGGGAAAAACAAGCCTGTGGACTTGATGGCTTCATTAAGCGCCTTGCGGCACACGCCCGCCTGCACCGTCACGGTCAGGTCTTCGGCGTTAATCGCCAGCACTTGGTTCATGCGTCCCACGTCTATGCTGATGCCGCCCTCGACTGCCAGCAAATGGCCTTCGAGCGAGCTGCCCACGCCAAAAGGAATAACCGGCACGCGGTGCAGCGCCGCCAGCTTCACGGCATCGGCCACATCTTGGGTGTTTTCAGCAAACACCACCGCCGCGGGCGGAGGCGCTTCAAAGCTCGATTCGTCGCGCCCGTGCTGGGTGCGCACCGCGAGTGCCAGCGAGCATTGGTCGCCAAAGCGGCTCCTCAAAGCATCCAGCAAAGCCTGCGGCACATCGCGCTGGCGGATTTGGGGGAGCAAATGGGCAGGCAGGGGGGCGTTCATGGGCTTGTCTCCAAACAAGTAAACAGCAGCTAATCCTGAGACTGGGCGCAGGCACAGCCACTAAACTGCGAAAATAGCATTTTTACACAGCAGCGCTGACAAACCAAGAGGCACAACCCCCATGGGCAACCGACTCACACAAATCGCCACCCGCACGGGTGACAACGGCATCACCGGCTTGGGCGACAACACGCGGGTGAGCAAAGACAGCCTGCGCGTACACGCCATGGGCGATGTGGACGAGCTCAACTCGGGGTTGGGCGTGTTGCTGTGCGAAGACATGCCAGCTGACGTGCGCGAGTTGCTGGTAGAGATTCAACACCAGTTGTTTAACCTAGGCGGCGAGCTGAGCATTCCGGGCTTTGAGTTGCTCAAGGCAGAGGCGCTTTTGCACCTAGACCAGGCGCTAGAAACCTACAACGCCGCTTTGCCGCGCTTGGCTGAATTCATCCTCCCCGCTGGCACCCGCGCCGCCTCGCTGGCGCATGTCAGCCGCACCGTAGCCCGCCGCGCCGAGCGCGCCGTGGTGGCGCTGGGCGCAGTCGAGCCCATCAAAGACAACCCCCGCCAGTATTTGAACCGCCTGAGTGATTTGCTTTTTGTATTGGCGCGCGTGCTCAATCGCCACCGCACGGATGGCTCGGTGGGGGATGATGTGTATTGGCGCAGCGAGCGTCTTGCGCGAGCTGCATCGGAATAACTGAGCGGATGGCGAAAGCTGATGCGCAGTGAGCGGGCAGATGGCGCAGGCTGCTCGCGCCTGCTAGCTGGCTGCGCGGTATTGCTCGGCCAAAACCGCAGGCCAGTCGCGCCACCCAATCACCTTCACCCCGGGGCGCACATGGGGCGATGCGCCGCCGTAGACCACAGTTTGTGGCAGGGCGGGCCCACCGCTCTCGATCTGCAAGGCCTCGTATTTTTTGAGGCTACCAAACCAATCACCCGCTACGGTTTGCCCTGCTTTGAATTCCAGTGCGTGCATGTTGCCTTCAAAGCTGATGAGCAAATCGACTTCTAGTCCTGATTTGTTACGCCAAAAATGCAACTGCATGTCTAGGCGCTGGTTGTAGCTGTGCTTGAGCGCTTCGCACACCGCCCAGTTTTCAAACAGCGCGCCGCGCATAGACGACAAGCCCAGCGCTGGGCCGCCGCGCAGCCCTACCAGCCAAGCGGCTAGCCCCGTGTCGTGAAAATACAGTTTGGGGGACTTGGTGAGTTGTTTGCCAAAATTGGCATGGTGTGGGGTGAGCACAAAGGCGATGTAGCTGGCCTCTAGCACCGACAGCCAGCCCTTGGCGGTGTTGGTGCTGATGCCGCAGTCGGCAGCCAGTGCGCTCAAGTTTAGCAACTGCCCCGTGCGGGCGGCGCACATGCGCACAAACAGACGAAAGGCCGTTAAGTCGCGCACTTGCAGCATATGCCGTACATCGCGTTCCACATAGGTTGCAAAATAGTCAGCATACCAGTCGGTAGGGGGCACTTTGCGCAAAGCGGGCGCGGGGTAGAGGCCGCGCCAGAGCATGTCGTCTAGCGTGAGGCCAGCGGGCAGGGCATCGCCAGCTTGCAGCTCGCCCACAGAGAAAGGCAGCAGCTGCAACAAGCCTACCCTTCCGGCCAGCGACTGGGTGATGCCTTGCATTAGCCCTAGTTGCTGCGAGCCTGTGAGCACCCATTGCCCCATTTGTTGCTTGGTATCTACTAAGCCTTGTAAATACGAAAACAGCTCAGGCGCACGCTGCGCTTCGTCCAAAATCGCGCCGTCAGGATAGAGCGCTAAAAAGCCGCGTGGATCGGCCAGCGCTGTAGCGCGCACGTCGGGGTCTTCAAGCGTGAGGTAGGATTTGTTGGCAAACACCTCGCGCACCAAAGTGGTTTTGCCCGACTGGCGCGGTCCGGTGACGGCCACCACGGGATACCACTGAGAAAGGGCTAAAAGACGGGCGTATGCAACACGGTTTAACATGCGCCATTGTAGGTACAAAATGTCTAAATCTGCAATTCAATTGCAAATTTAGACGTTTTCAGACGGTTGAAACCCGCCCCTTAGCAAGCCTGCAACTGCCGCCTCAACCCCGCGGCGCAAGCACCGCCATGGTGATGCGGGAGGCGCAGGTTTGCTCGCCTGCGTCGTTGAACAGGTCAATTTGCCATACCTGTGTGGTGCGGCCCATGTGCACAGGCCGTGCTGTGCCAGTAACCCAGCCACTGGTAGCGCTGCGCAGGTGGTTGGCGTTAATGTCTAGCCCCACTGCGCGGTGGCCATCAGGGGCGCAGTAGGCCGCGCCGCAGCTGCCCAGTGTTTCGGCCAGCACCACGCTCACGCCGCCGTGCAGCAGTCCATAGGGCTGGCGGGTGCGGGCATCGACTGGCACGCGGGCGGTGATGAAATCTGGCCCCACCTCGGTAAATTCAATGCCCAGCGCTTGCACGGCGGTGTTGACATGGAGGGCTTGCAAAATCTCGGGGCTGATAGGGCGC
>JANOYR010000091.1:0-9260 GCA_031428975.1 Polaromonas sp.
TATTTGGCTGAGTTTGCTTATCGCTTTAATCGCCGCTTTGATTTAGCAGCGATGGTGCCACGGCTTCTTCGTGCAGCGGTGACTACAAAACCGCATACTTCGGCGGTTTTACGGCTGTCTGAGGCAGGTAACTAATCAAGATGCCAATTAACTATGGCGACGCAACCCCTCTTTTTTTCTATTGATTCCCCCCGTATGCGGAGCGCTGGCCGCGATGTGCTGTCTTTGGCTTTGATGGACGCACGCAACCACAGCCTGCACTTGGCAGGTCAAATAGAGCGCATGTTGCCAGACCTGCTACTGCCCAAAGGCAGCGCTGCGCAGACCCCGCCCTTGTGGCTGCTAGGGCATATGGGCTGGTTTGGTGAGTGGTGGATTGGGCGCAATACCCAGCGCACCAGTGGCAGCCAATGTCCGCCCCAGCCCACGCGGCTGGCCAGTATTGAGCCGCGTGCAGACGTGTGCTTTCACCCTGGCTTAGCGCCGCGCGCCGAGCGGGCACTGTTGCAATACCCCAGCCTAGGTGATGTGAAAGCCTATTTGCTGGCCACGCTAGAGAGCACCTTGGAGCTGCTTGAAAAAACGCCAGATAACGACGAAGCGCTGTATTTTTTCCGCTTGGCATTATTCAGAGAAGACCAGCTGGGCGAGCAACTGTGTGTCATGGCGCAAAGCTTGGGGGTAAAGCTCGATTTTGAGCCCACACGCCCTTACGCACCGCGCGAGCCGCTGCTGATACCCGCCACGCGGTGGGCGCTGGGGCACAGCCCCCATTCTGGTGGTTTTGCGTGGGACAACGAGCTGTGCGCATCCAGCGTGGCGGTGCCCGAATTTGAGATCGATGCGCAGCCCGTGAGTTGGGCGCAATATGTGGAGTTTGTGGACGATGGTGGTTACGACGACGCGGCGCATTGGTCTGCCAGCGGCTGGGCTTGGTTGCAAAAGCTTTCTGCGGGCGAGGGCAGGCGCGGTCCGCGCTTTGTCGAGCAAATTGGCGTGGCCAGTGGTGCGGTGATGCAAACCCGCTTTGGCCAAACCCAGCGCAGCGCGGGCCAAAGCAGCGCCCTGCATGTCACATGGTTTGAGGCCGATGCCTTCGCCCGCTGGGCCGGGCGCAGGCTGCCCAGCGAAGTGGAGTGGGAACTGGCCGCATCCAAAGCCAACGGCATGGGATTTCGCTGGGGCGATGTGTGGGAATGGACGGCCTCGACTTTTCGGCCATACGACAGTGGTGGTGGCGAATCTGCAAAAAGTTTCAAAAGTGCCTTCAAACCCGCGCCATGGGCCGACTACAGCGCCGATGCTTTTGAGCGCTGCAAGGTGCTGCGCGGCGCGTCATTTGCCACCCGCGCCCGCATGAAGGTAACTAGCTTTCGCGGCTTTGCTCCGCCACAGCACGACGCAGGCTTTTATGGGTTTCGTACTTGCGCTATTTAGTATGCTTTTTATAGCACTATATGACCATATGACGGTGACATTGCCTGTTTTTGTTAAAAATTCCACCACTCAAGCGTGGCCGACAATGACAGCACTTGCCCAGACTGGTTGGCGCTGTATCCGGGCAGGGCGTTCACTTTGTTTTGCCAGGGCGTGGCTTGCAAGATGCTCCGCAGTGTTTGCATGGCAGGGTCGTCTAGTGTGGACTTGAGGCAGACCAAGTCGTAGCGTTCGGTGGCCAGTGGGATAAAGTCTAAACCCAGTGCGCGGGCGGCAGGCTCTATGCCCACGCCTGCATCGGCTTGTTTTGTGCGCACCGCCTGCGCCACCGCAGCATGGGAAGGCTGGGTGTTTTGCCAGCCAGCGATTTGGCCGCTGGTTAAGTCCAACGATGCCAACAACTCTTCAATGAGCACCCGCGTGCCAGTGCCCAAAGCGCGGTTGACAAAGCGGGCCTGCTGCGCGGCCACGTCGGCCAAGCTATGGAGCCCCAGCGGGTTGCCCGGTGCCACAATAAGGCCTTGTGCGCGGGTGGCAAAACCAATGAGTTTGTGCAGTCCCGGTGTAAGCAGGTTCTGGTAGGTGTGCTGCGCCACTGAGCCTCGGGGTGCGGGCAAAACTGTATGAAAACCAGCCAGTGTGCAGCGGCCTTCGTTGAGCGCGCGAATGGCATCCACACTGCCTGTAAAGCTGGCATCCAAATGCAAATCTTGCACAGCGCAGTGCCTTTGCAGCAAGCCCAAAGCCTCGTCGTGGCTGGCATGCATTTGCAAGACTTGTGCATTGGGGTTAAAAGCCACGGCCAAACTGCGTGTTAATTCAGCGTGCAGGGCTTCAATTTGTGGGGCCAGGCGGGCTTGGGCTAGCTGCTCGGCATGCAATAGTTGGAGGCCAAATGCCGACAGCGTGGCCGCTTGGCCGCGGTCCCAGACCAAAACGGCCTGACCCAGCGCTTGCTCCCAGCGCTTGAGCGTACCCCAAGCATGGCGGTAAGAAATGCCCAGTGCCCGAGCCGCCGCCGAAATAGAGCCTTGCTGGCGCACGGCAGCGAGCAACGTGATGTCGGGGTTGGTAATGCGGCCTGCAACAGGGCTACCAGCGGTTTCGCCCACGGCTTGTGGGGCAAAAGTGTAGGAGAGTTGGATATTTTGCACAGGCCGCTAGTGTGCCGCAAATTTGCTGCGTATTGGCTCCAATGGGGCGCTATTGCCGCTGCCCTGTGGCGGTTTTAGGGTATGCACGCGCATGCATACCTCGCCTTCCCTAATGGCGGACGCTTCGGGTTAGCCCTAGTATTGCGTCAATTTATGAATACTGTGTCTGAAAGTCTGGCCACTGCGCTGGGCTTAATTCTTCGATTTGACTCTGGTTTGGTGGCCATTGTGACCCGCTCGCTGGCAGTGAGTGCGCTAGCCTGTGCGCTAGCCTGCACCATAGGCTTGCTGGTGGGCGCTTGGTTGGGGGTGGCCCGTTTTGCGGGGCGGGCACTGGTGTTGACCCTGCTCAACACACTTTTAGCTGTACCGTCGGTGGTGGTGGGTTTGCTGGTGTATTTGCTGCTCTCACGCGGTGGCCCGCTGGGGCATCTGGGCTGGTTGTTTTCGTTTCAGGCGATGGTGTTGGCCCAAGCGGTGCTGGTGCTGCCCGTGGTGACCGCGCTGGCTATGCAGCAGGTGCAAGACGCCCAAACTGCGCATGGCGAGCAGTTGGCCAGCATGGGCGCGGGCACGCTGATGCGCAGCATGCTGCTGGCTTGGGATGCACGCTATGCCTTGCTTACCGTGGCCATTGCAGGCTTTGGCCGCGCCATATCCGAGGTGGGTGCGGTAATGGTGGTGGGTGGCAATATTGAGGGCTTTACGCGGGTGATGACCACGGCGATTGCGCTGGAGACCAGCAAAGGCGATTTGCCGCTGGCGCTGGGCTTGGGCTTGGTGCTGCTGCTGATCGTGCTGTTTTTAAATGCCATCGTTAGCCTGCTCAAGCGCTGGCGCGAACTGCGGGAGGCGCAGGCACTATGAATGCCTTGTTACACATACAGGCGGCTGATGTGCGTTTTGGCCGTGTACAAGCCCTGCGCAATGTGCATGTAAAGCTGCATCCGGGCGAACGCTTGGCATTAGTGGGCGGCAACGGCAGCGGCAAAAGCACCCTGCTGCGTTTGGCCAACGGCTTGGTTGCGCCCACGGCGGGGGTGGTGACCCGGCAGGCAGCTGCGCGGCAAGCCTTTGTGTTTCAAAAACCTTTTGTGCTGCGCAGCAGTGTTTTGTGGAATGTGGCGCTAGCGGCGTGGCTGGGCGGGCAGCCATGGGGTTTGGCCAAGGCTGCGGCCCTAGAGGCTTTGAAACAGGTGGGTTTGGCCGATTTGTCCACCCGCAATGCGCGCACCCTGTCGGACGGGCAGCAGCAACGCTTGGCCTTTGCGCGGGCGCTGTGTACGCAGCCCGATGTGCTGCTGCTCGACGAACCCACTGCCAGCCTGAGCCCACAAGCCAAGCGCGATGTAGAGGCGCTGATGCAGCGCGCCGGCGAGCGGGGCGCAACCCTTGTATTTGCCAGCCACAACCTAGGGCAAGTCAAGCGGCTGGCAACGCGCGTGCTGTGCTTAGACGCAGGAGAGGTGGTGGCTGACCTTCCTGTGCATGATTTTTTCACCCAAACACTGCCCGAGCGGGCCGCACAGTTTTTAAATGGAGAATTTACATGAAAACCTTGAAATTTACAAAGAAAATGACCAATGTCACGGTGCTATGGTCATATACTGCTGCAGTAGTTATAGCGTTTTGCATGCCAACCTTGGCGCAAGCCCAGAGCATTGTGATGGCTTCTACCACCTCCACCGAGCAGTCTGGCCTGTTTAGCTATTTGTTGCCCGAGTTTAAAAAAGCCAGCGGCATTGATATTAAAGTGGTGGCGCTGGGCACCGGCCAGGCGCTGGACATGGCGCGTCGGGGCGATGCTGATGTACTGTTTGTGCATGATGCGGTGGCCGAAGAGAAGTTTGTGGCCGATGGCTTTGGCCTAAAACGCCAAGCGGTGATGTACAACGACTTTGTGTTGATTGGCCCGAAAGCCGACCCAGCCAAAACGCAGGGAAAAGACATTGTGCAAGCCCTGCAAAAACTCAGCGCCGCCAATGCCGCTTTCGTCTCCCGTGGCGACAAATCTGGCACCCACGCCGCTGAACTGCGTTATTGGGGCATGGCGGCTACAGGCGCTAGCAACCCTGCTACTAAAGGCAGCGGCTACAAAGAGTGCGGTTGCGGCATGGGCCCTGCGCTCAACATCGCATCGGCCACGGGCGCTTACGTGCTGGCAGACCGTGGCACGTGGCTAAACTTTAAAAATCGCGCCGATTTGGCGGTGCTGGTCGAGGGCGACACCAAGCTTTTTAACCAATATGGCGTGATCAGCATCAACCCTGCCAAACACCCGCACATCAAGGGAGCCGATGCTGGCAAATTCATCGACTGGGTGGTTTCCAGTGCAGGCCAAACCGCCATAGCGGGCTACAAAATTGGCGGCGAGCAGCTGTTTTTTCCTAACGCGGCTAAGTGAGGTGCGCTATGAGGCGGTCATTTTTGCATTTTGCGTGCGTTTGCTTGGGTCTCGCTAGTATGCCTACAGCGGCTCAAAGCAATGCGTCAATAGCTACACCATTTGTAGCATACAACACAATATTTGTATACTCTGCGGGTAGTTTACGTGCCCCATTGACGCAGTTGGCAAAAAGCTTTGAACAAAGCTATCCACAGGCCAAACTAGAGCTGGTTTTTGGTGCTTCAGGTCTGCTCAAAGACCGCATCCTCTCGCAATCCAGCTCGGAGTCCATGCCTGCACACGTGTTCACCAGCGCCAATATGGAGCACCCGCAGGCGCTTGCCGCTACAGGCCGTTTTGGCGCAGTGCAGTTGTTTACCCGCAACCGCCTGTGTGCCTTGGTAGCGCCCAGCGCACAAGACATTGCGGGCAAAGAATTGGCCATTACCAGCAGCAGCATTGTGTCTATTTTGCGCAATCCCCGCATCAAGCTTGGCACATCCACGCCTGTGGCCGATCCATCGGGTGACTACACATGGCAAATGTTTGACCGGATTGAGTCCAGCGGCACTGCCCCCACAGGCAGCGCCGCTGCGCTCAAGGCCAGGGCCTTGCAGCTCACGGGCGGGCCCAATTCCCCCGCGCCACCTGCTAACCGCAATGTCTATGGCGTTTTAGCGGCCAATGGCAGCGCTGATGTGTTCATTACCTATTGCACCAATGCCCGCATTGCGGTTGCACAAGAGCCTAGCCTGCGCAACGTGCAATTGCCCGATACGGTCAATGTCAGTGCTGACTACGGTTTGGCAGTTGCTCAGCATGCGCCTGCTTTGGCGCAAGCCTTTGCCCAATATTTGCAATCAGTCGCTGGCCAAGCGGTGTTGCAACAGTCGGGCTTTGCAGCGATTACCCCGTGATGGATTGCCAAGGAGTTTGACCATGCGCCAATGGATAGTTTCAATTGCTATACTATTAATAGTATACTATGTCCACCCCACAGTGACATTGGCACAAAACTCTATAAATTCAAGTGCCAATGTAGAAATGACAGGCGCTGCCCTGCAAGCGCCTATGGTTTTTACGGCCGATGCACTCAAAGCATTTCCTTCCGATGCGATTCAAAGCTTTAGCCAAACCCGCGCTAGCGCTGGCGTAAGCACCACCAGTACGGTGCGCGGTGTGCAGTTGTCCAATACCGCTGTGGGAGCGGGCGTGTTGGTGGTTTTCGAGCAAGACGGTAGCCCGTTGGCTGTGCGCGAAGGACAGATTGCTCTGCTGTCCACTGCGGACAAGCGCTTGGGCGCACGGCATGTACGTAATTTGCAAAAAATCGAACTTCAATTTCTGCCTAACTGAGTTGGCCTGATGCGGCCTTGTATTGAAATCCAATACATGCCATTTAAATTGTACAAAATTTAATATGATACAATTGAAAAAATGACGAGCCTCCCACTGAACCAACACACTTGCTTTGCGCTGTATTCCGCATCGCTGGCCATGACCAAGGTTTACCGACCTTTGCTCGCAAAATTGGGGCTCACCTATCCACAATACATCGTGATGTTGGTGCTTTGGGAGAGTACAGCGCCACAAGGCGTGATGGTCTCAAGCATTGGCGAGGCCGTGTTTTTAGACAGCGGCACACTCACACCACTGCTTAAAAAGCTGGAGCTGCTGGGCTTTGTGCAACGCACCCGCAGTGCCCAAGACGAGCGCTGCGTGTTGGTGCAGCTCACGCCTCAAGGCCGCGCGCTGCAAGCGCGGGCTAGCCATATTCCTGCGTGTGTGGCGCAAGCTTCGCAGTGCAGCGTGGCCGATTTGTCAGACCTCAATACCCGCTTGCAAGGCTTGCGCACAGCGCTGCAAGCTGGCGCCTAGTTTTTAAGTTTTCTTCAGTTTCTCAACCCACCTTAATAAGGAAAATACCATGTCATTAGATAAAGTTGTTTACACCGCCCACGCCAGCGTTACAGGTGGCCGTGATGGCCATGCCCGCAGCGACAGCGGGTTTTTAGATGTCAAGCTGGGCACCCCGAAAGAAATGGGCGGCGCAGGCGGCGAAGTGACCAATCCTGAGCAATTATTTGCTGCGGGATACAGTGCATGCTTTATGGGTGCTATGAAATTCGTTGCATCACAAAGCAAAATTGCGGTGCCAGCGGATGCTTCCATTGCTGGCTCAGTGGGCATTGGCCCGATTCCCAATGGCTTTGGCATTGAAGTGGCGCTCAATATCAGCCTGCCCGGCATGGACCGAGCCGCTGCCCAAGACCTGATCAACAAAGCCCATGTGGTTTGCCCTTACTCAAACGCCACACGCGGTAATATTGATGTGACTTTGACTTTGGTGTAAGCCCAAGTTGGCCGTGCCTTGCGGCCATGCACACATGGCGCACTAAGCGCCAAGAGCCCACAGCGTCAAGCTTGTGGGCTCGTTTTTTTCATGCCCAGTTTGCGGTAAACCGTGGCACGGCTCACGCCAAGCGCCCGAGCTGCCGCTGCCACATTGCCCTTGTGTTGCAAGACCGTGCGCCGAATCAACAGGGTTTCTTGGTCTTTCAGTGGGGCGCTGTCTGCAGTCATGGCGCTGCCCTTGGGCAAAAATTTGCCCGCTTTGCTGGTGCGTATGCCCACCATCAGGCCAGACCACAAAGGCGCGTGCAAGGTGTCGCTGTGGTGGCTGGCATCAAACAACCGCTGCCATTGCAGGGCAAACAATTCGCTAGCGTGCAACGCTCTAGCAGGCGCAGCCGCCACACCCAGCATGTCGCGGGCCAGTGCGTTCATGGCGCTGACCGTGCCATCGGCATCCAAGCAAACCAGCCCCTCGTTGTCTCGCCCCGCGTGGCCAAGCCAATGCAGATGCACCACCAAAGCGTGGGGTTTGGCTAATACCAGCTGGTTTTCGATGGCTCTGGCCGAGCTGGCTACCAAATGCACCAGCTCGGGCCGCTCGGGCACTTCAATGCCAGTCACATCCAGCATACCCATGCACTGCCCGTTGGGCCCAAAAATGGGAGCACCCGCACAAGAGTAGTGCTGCGTATCGTTAAAAAAATGCTCGCCTCGGTGCAGCCAAGTGCTTTGCTGGCCGATCAGGGTGGTGCCAATGGCAGTGGTGCCCACGGCAAATTCCGACAAATCGACCCCTAATCGGCTGATCAAATCCGCTCGCCTGTCGCTGCGGTCAATTGATCCGCCTGCTTGCACCACAATTCCCTTGGCATTGGTCAGCAATGCAAAATAGCGGGTTTTGGCAATCACCTGCCCAAGCTGCTCAAGAATGGCATGGGCTGCTTGCACAAGGGCGTGGTTTTCTTGTGCGCTGTGGCGCTGGCTTTGCGCTGTCACCACATCAAAGCCCAGCTGGTGTTGCGGCTGGTGGCCCAATGACAGGCAACGTTGCCAAGATTGAACAATCCACGGTGCTACCGCCACGCCAGATGGCACATGCCCGCCGCCAAGCACCGCTTGCCTTGCAGATTCAATATGCTGCAAGCGGTGCATGGGGCTGGTGGATGAGGCGGGGTACATAAGCGGCTGGGTGGTATCGCAATCTATTGTGCACTGTTGCAGCGCGTCTGCCCATGTCGCATTTTGAGAATTTGCGCGAAACAAGTGCAAATCCTAGGGTTTTCCTTAGTGGCTGTTGTGGCGTGTCCAGAAACAATGCAGTGGTACGTTTTACATAGGCACGGCTGTTCATAGGTTTGCTAAACCTGCAGCCCCACCCAAAAAAGGAGTCACGTATGCAGAAAGTCTTGCACATCAATCCGGACAAATGCACCGGATGCTTGCAATGCGAAATGGCCTGTAGTTTTGAAAACTATGGCACTTACGCCACCAGCAAATCCCGCATCAAGGTATTTGACTTTCACCATACGGGCAAAAAAGTGCCTTACACCTGTACCCAGTGTGACGAAGCGTGGTGTTTGCACGCTTGCCCCGTAGAGGCGATCACTATCGACAAAGTCACGGGCGCTAAAGTGGTCAATGATTCGACCTGCGTGGGTTGCAAGGTTTGCACCATAGCCTGCCCATTTGGCACGGTCAATTATGTGCAAGAAACTGGCAAAGTCCAAAAATGCGACCTCTGCGGCGGCGAGCCTGCCTGCGCTGACGCTTGCCCCACTGGCGCAATCACCTATGTGGACGCCAACTGGACGGGCATGGACAAAATGAAGGCTTGGGCAGATCGGTTGGGAAATCAACCGTCGGCCACCTAAGTTGATGTAGGCAACCAATTAATCAGGAGCACACACCATGTCATGGGCCGGAAAAAT
>JANOYR010000092.1:0-4873 GCA_031428975.1 Polaromonas sp.
CATGCCCCAGGTGCCGCCACTAAAGCGCCCATCGGTGATCAAACCCACTGTTTCGCCCATGCCCGCGCCAATCAGCGCGCCTGTGGGGGCCAGCATTTCCGGCATGCCAGGGCCGCCTTTGGGCCCCAGGTAGCGCAGCACCATCACGTCGCCCGCCACAATCTTGCCCGCCAAAATAGCGGCCAGGCCCGACTGCTCGTCGTCAAACACGCGTGCCGGGCCGGTCATGACCGGGTTTTTCAGGCCGGTGATTTTGGCCACAGCGCCTTCGGGCGACAGGTTGCCTTTCAGAATCGCCAGGTGCCCTTGCTTGTACATCGGCTTGTCAATCGCGCGAATCACGTCCTGGTCGGCACGCGGCGCGTCCGGAATGTCTTTGAGCACTTCAGCAATCGTCTGGCCGCTAATCGTCAGGCAGTCACCATGCAGCAAGCCAGCGACCAGCAGCGTCTTCATGACTTGCGGAATGCCGCCCGCCTTGTGCAGATCCACCGCCAGGTACTTGCCAGATGGCTTCAAGTCACACAGCACCGGGGTTTTGACGCGAATACGTTCAAAATCATCAATCGTCCAGTCCACGCCTGCCGTGTGTGCAATCGCTAAAAAGTGCAGCACCGCGTTGGTGGAACCGCCCGTGGCCATGATCACCGCCACTGCGTTTTCAATTGCCTTTTTCGTCACGATGTCGCGCGGCTTGATGTCTTTTTTCACTGCTTCAATCAGCACGCGGGCAGACTCGGCAGCGGAGTTCATTTTTTCGTCATGCGGGTTGGCCATGGTGCTTGAATAGGGCAGCGATATGCCCAGTGCCTCAAACGCGCTGGACATGGTGTTGGCCGTGTACATGCCGCCGCAGCTGCCGGTACCGGGCACGGCGCGTCGTTCAATTTGCTCCAGGTCCTCATCGCTCATGCGTCCGGCCGAGTTTTCGCCCACCGCTTCAAACACGCTGACGATGTTGAGGTCTTTGCCCTTGTAATGCCCTGGCAAAATCGTGCCGCCGTACACATATATAGCGGGCACATTGGCGCGCAACATGCCCATCAGGCCGCCAGGCATATTTTTGTCGCAGCCGCCCACCACCAGCACGCCGTCCATCCACTGGCCCTGCACGCAGGTTTCAATGCAGTCGCTGATTACCTCGCGGCTCACCAGCGAATATTTCATGCCCTCGGTGCCCATGGCCATGCCGTCAGAAATAGTGGGTGTGCCAAACACTTGGGCATTGCCCCCCGCCTCTTCAATGCCCGCAATGGCCGCGTCCGCCAGCTTTTGCAGCCCGCTGTTGCAAGGCGTGATCGTGCTGTGGCCATTGGCCACGCCGATCATCGGCTTGCCAAAATCCGACTCTTTGTATCCCATGCCGTAATACATAGAACGGTTGGGCGCGCGGGATTTGCCTTCGGTGATGTTGGCCGAGCGCAGGGGCGTAATGGGGATGATTTTGTTGGTCATGGTTGATTTTGAATTGGACGGGGTTTTAGATAGGCGGATTCAAGCCCAAAGCACTACGATTTGACAAAAGAACAAGCTTTAGAAATTTAAAATCTTATTCCAGCAGGATTATTACTAGTATCTGGCCGATTGCTTGGAGTTGCCACTGGCCGAGCCGCTTGCGGCTCAGTGTCCACAGGCTTGGCGGCTATTTCTGCTTTTTGCACGCTAACTAATGGCGTAGCAGCTGCTTGGCGGTAATTAGGTGGCAATGCTGACTGTATCGGGTAACCCGCCGCAGTGAGCGTATCGGTCCACTCGCTGTCGGAGTAGCCTTTGATTTGCTGCCCACCAATGGTTAAGAAGGGCATGCTGTTGTCACCGCTGATGCGCGCCAAGGCGGCTGCGTCTTCGTTGGTAGTCACAGTTTTTTCGGCAAAAGGTATGCCGCGTGCACTGAGCAGAGCACGCCCTGAGGCGCAGGGGGCACAATCGCGGCTGGTGTACAGGGTGACCGGAAACCTCCCCACGACACCGCGTAAGTCGCTGGGCAGATTGGCATTGGCAGCGTCACCGCTGGCTAGCGCCGCTCTGCCCGTGGTAACTTTGGCATTGGCATCGGTAGGGGGGCGGTCAGAAAAGGTCACGCGCCCATCTGCCCCGACGATGCGGTAGAGTTGTTGGGCGCTGGTGTTGATAGAAAATAATGCCGTTGTCACCGTTAAAAGGGCATATATTGCTATGCTTTTTGAAGCTTTCATGGTGTGATCCGGTTAAAAATACAAACTATTTAAGCCATGCCTTGGTGGCGCAGCAAGGCATCAATTTGGGGCTCTCGCCCTCTAAACGCTTTGAAGTTGTCCATGGCTGACCGCGCACCGCCTGCTTCTAGGATTTCATGCAAGTATTTTCTCCCTATTTCGCCCATGGCGGACGGCGCAAGTGCATTTTCTGCACTTTTCGTTGCATTTGCTGCATTGGCCGCCTCTTCAAAGGCGGCGTATGCGTCTGCTGAGAGCAATTCTGCCCATTTATAGCTGTAGTAGCCCGCCGCGTAGCCGCCTGCAAAAATATGGCCAAAGGTATTGGCTGTACGGCTGTAGGGCGGCGCTTTCAGCACAGCAATCTCGTTGCGCACTGCCTGCAGAGTGGGCAACACGCCCGCACTTGGGTGGGTGTGCAGCAGCATGTCAAACAAGGAAAACTCGATTTGCCGCAGTGTTTGCATACCACTTTGGAAGTTTTTGGCGGCCAGCATTTTGTCAAACAGGGCGCGGGGCAGGGGTTCGCCGCTGTCTACGTGGGCTGTCATATGTTTTAAAACATCCCATTCCCAGCAAAAGTTTTCCATGAACTGGCTGGGCAGCTCCACCGCGTCCCATTCCACACCGCTGATGCCGCTCACATCGCGCTCGCTCACCTGCGTGAGCATGTGGTGCAGGCCATGGCCAAATTCGTGAAACAGGGTGGTTACGTCGTCGTGCGACAGTAGCGCGGGCTTGCCATCCACGCCATCAGCAAAATTGCAGACCAGCTGGGCAATGGGCGTTTGCAGCACGCCCGTGTCGGGGCGCAGCCAACGGGCGCGCACGTCGTCCATCCACGCGCCGCCGCGTTTGCCGTTGCGGGCAGGCTGGTCTAGGTAAAACTGGGCAATTTTTTTGCCGTGGCGCTTAAGGGCGTAAAACTCAACTTTTTCATTCCATACTGGCGCTTGATCGCGGTCAATTTGCACATCAAACAAGGTTTCAATGATCTTGAACAAACCGGCCAGCACTTTGGGTGCGGTGAAATACTGTTTGACCTCTTGCTCACTGAAAGAGTAACGTGCTTCTTTGAGTTTTTCGCCGATGTATGGCCAGTCCCACGGCTGTGGGTCAGTCATAGCGAGATTTTTGCTAGCAAATTCGCGCAAATCGGCCAAATCTTTCTCGGCAAATGGCCGCGCACGCTTGGCTAAATCGCGCAGAAAAGTAGTGACCTGCTCGGGTGAATCGGCCATTTTGGGTTTGATCGACAGTTCTGCGTAGTTTTTTAAGCCCAACAGCTGGGCTTCTTCGTCGCGCAAAGCGAGTATTTCGGCCATCACGGCGCTGTTGTCAAAGTCTTTGCCGTCGGGCGATTGAGCGCCAAGCTCGCTGGCGCGGGTTACATACGCTTTGTACAGCGTTTCGCGCAAGGCGCTCGAATGGGCAAACTGCATCACAGGCAGGTAACAGGGCATTTTGAGCGTGAGTTTGTAACCCTCTTTGCCCTCCGCTTTTGCAGCGGCTAGAGCGGTTGACTGCACGTCAGCAGGCACACCACCGAGCTCGTTCGCCGTGGCGTAGTAGGCGTAGGCCTCGGTCGCGTCCAGCGTGTTTTCAGAAAACTTTTGGGTAATTTCGCTCAAACGCTCGGCGATGGCTGTAAAGCGCAGCTTGGCGCTGCCTTGTAGCTCCGCGCCGCTGAGCACAAAATTACGCACCGCATTGCTGTGTGCCTTGGCCTGCTCGGCGTTGAGGGTGGCCACGTCCATGGCTTTGTATTGCGCGTAAATGCGCTCGTCAGAGCCCAGTCGCGTCCAAAATTCGGTGACTTTGGGGAGCGACTCGTTGTAAGCGGCTCTGAGCTCTGGCGTTTCGGCCACGCTTTTCAAGTGGCTCACGGCATTCCACGCGCGGCCCAATTTCTCGGTTTCCACGTCTAAGTTAGCGGACATGCCCATCCATGTGGCGGGAAAGTCTGGCTGCGTGACTTTCTCTAATGCCGCGTTGGCACAGGCCAATAGTTCTTGCACGGCGGGGGCTACGTGTTCGGGCTGTATGGCCGAGAACTGGGGCAGGTCGGAGAAATCTAGGAGGGGGTTGGTCATGTGCTTTAAATGTGGGCTTGGGTGTTGTTTTTCAAGCTTGGTTTGTAGGCATAGGGCGAAATCGGGTTTCCGGCCGCGAAGGGCGCTAAGGTGCGCGAAGACCGCGAAAGGAATACAAAAGAACAAAATTTATAGAAAAAACTTCTAATGTCACCGTCATATAGTGATATATTGCTATTTAATTTGAAGCAAATTTAATTGAATTCAAATTTATTAAGACATCCATATCGTAAAAATAACAACGTGAAAATGCATTTTTTTGGTATTATTTTCGCGTTCTTCGCGTACCTTTAGCGCCCTTCGCGGCCGGAAGTCGGTATTAAAAACCTTCAAGTCTGCGACCGTTTTTTAAGTGAAGTCTGCTTCGGCTTTGCCGCCCGTTTGACCATGCCGCCAGCAGTAAGTCGTTGATTCCCAAGAACTTTGAGCATTTTCACCTCAGGCCGTTGGCCGCCACGGCTGCTGTATTTGAGCACTTTCACCTCTTTAGGGCCCGCCATGCGGTCTTCGTCCACGGCTTTGACCTTGTCAAGCTTAGGCCGCCACAGCACCAGCAGTTTGCCTATTGATTGGATTTGCGCAGCT
>JANOYR010000093.1:0-2605 GCA_031428975.1 Polaromonas sp.
CCAGTCAGGGGGATTTCCCCCCTGAGAAGCCCACAGTGCGCAAGCGCTGGTTTGCCAATTTGCTCAACGAGGCCAGTAGGCTGCGCTGCACAAGTAGTAGAGGGCTGGTAAAAGCTAGGATGGCCAAGCCTAGGCGCAGCCTAGTATCCGCGTTATAGAAAAGACAAGAGGGGAGCTGCCAGACAAGATGCACGACCGATGATGGTGGAGCCGCTGCCTTTGTCGGCTAGCAGCATACGAAAAAAGTTCACATGACTGCACTAAATGAACAGTATTGGGTATCCCCCCAAATAATCAGTTCAATCAAAAATAGAAAATACTCCCTTAGTCGGGAGGTAATCCCCCCCATAGCGCTCCGGTTATAACCATAATTAAAAGTACTGCCCTATCGCAAGGATGACGTCTGGCCTTGTTTGCAATTTCGGTTATAAATTTGGCTCTACTAGAAAGAGTTGGGCGATTAGTTAACCCATCAAGCATGTTGTTTACTTTCAATTGCTCTAAACAACTATACTTTAGAAGCGTACTAAGACTCACAACTTGATTTTTATACCAACCCGATCGGATCATTTTGATTCTGCTAACGGCAGCAGCAACACCGAAATTCACACCAACCACATTATCAGCGTGCTGCCTGTAGTAAATTGATGGTTGTGCGTCGATTACCCAAGTCATGCCGTGACTGCGTGTAAAAGCATAGATCAACCAATCGTGATGCGAGAATGTTGAACATGCCTCACTATTTTCAACAGCAAAAAAACGAAATTTCTCGAAAAGACTTCGTGTTAGCACCATTGTGCAGCCAGGACCCGGACTTTCGAAAAAATGGTCGTATTGCCTTTGCGGATAAGCTTTATTAAGTGATTTTTGCTGCCCATTATCGTAAAGCGCAATCACATTCGAAGTGTAGCCATGGGCATTTGATGATTGCAAAACTTCCAGCGCACGTTGCATTTTGTGTGCAAACCAAATATCGTCTTGATCTGAAAATGCGATGAATTGTGCATCACCAATATCAGCCTCGCTGATAAGGCGCATGAAGTTCGCATTGGATGATCCAGAGTTTTTTTTAGTCGGCATCACACTCCAGCGTTTATCAAGAGCACTAATTGCGCTCAAAATTTGGGGTGTCGCGTCAGTTGATGCATCGTCAGATGCTATTACGCGAAGGTCAACGCCGATTTGTGCATTGATTGATTCTATTTGCTCAGTAAGCCACCTTGCACCGTTGTAGGTTGCTAACAATACGGCTACTTTCGGAAATTCCAGCAGCTCGGTGTCTGAGTCTGCGGCCATACTTACCACCTAAAACGCACAAGGCGCTTGTATAACAGTGCATAGCCTAGCGCACAGTAGCCAAAAGAGATTACCAACACATAAGTGCTGTTGTAGAACCGAATTGCCGCAAAAGCAGGTACAGCGGCTATCACCCAACAAAAAGGTGAAGTAAAACCATTGTGCAGGTCAGTGGGTAGCTGCTGGAGTCTTACTTTGACAATGCGCCGATGAATGAGCATATGCAGATGCACTCTATCTGGTTGCGATGGGTGATGTCCATGTCGTCTAGTCTTGCGCGCAAAGCTAAACAGCACCTCTAGCACTGGGTAGGCGCAAACTAAAATACTTACCCAAGGTGATACATCAGCATTGCGGTGCGGCAGGAGCACGGCCACCCATCCAACTGCAAAACCCACAAAATACGCCCCACCATCACCAAGGAATATCTTGCCAAAAGGCCAGTTGGCTAGCAAAAAACCCCCTACAGCGCCTGCCAATACTAAGCAGCTAAATGCCAATGGAATGTCGCCTACTTGGCGGGCAATCACGCCAAATGCAGTCAACATGATCAAAACACAGCCCGCTGCTAACCCGTGAAAGCCATCAATCATATTTACAGCATTGGCTAAACCGCCTACAGCAAAACCCGTTAAAAGCACAGAACAGATAGTGAAACCAAGTAACCAGTCAACGGCAGGAATACCCACGCTTTGGATGGACACCCCCGTGATGCCCCAGCCAATGAATCCCGAGATAACAGTGGCGACCAAACGAGCTCGAACACTAACTTTTTTTGTTAGGTCTTCTAGCAGACCAAAGACAAAAGCTGGCACACCTGCCAATATGATGCCCATCAGAATTGCGCGTTTAGCTGCGGCAATTGGCTCTTGTGATGAAATAGCCAAGCCTACCAATACGGCCAAGGTTATCGCTATTCCTCCAATACGCGGCGTGGGTTGGTTATGGAATTTTTGCACGCCTTGGGTGCTGTCCATGGAATACAAGCCATGCCATTTGGCCGTGAGGACTAAAAACACACTGACTAAGAGGGAAGTCAAGCCCGCAGCAAATGCGTCGAGGCGCAACAACTCGTCAAATGAAAAGGCAACTTGCACGATCTTTAAGGGCTGGGTAGTTCAAAAGAATATACTCACATTGTAATTGACATGCCCTTATCATTAACCCCATGACTACTGCACTTACCTCTCCCGACCTATCCCACATCACGCCGCGCGACAAAGCGGAGATTCTTGCGCAGGCGCTGCCTTATATTCGGCGCTTTCATGGCAAGACGCTGGTGATTAAGTATGGGGGCAATGCAATGACT
>JANOYR010000094.1:0-7578 GCA_031428975.1 Polaromonas sp.
TGGAAGGCGGCAAAACACCTGTGCAATCGGCAGACGAGCTGGGCCAGCGTGGTTTTAAAATCGTGATTTTCCCGGGCGGCACGGCGCGTGCGGTAGCGCACAGCTTGCAGCACTACTACAGCAGCCTTAAAACCCACGGAACTACTGCGCCTGTGAAAGAATCCATGTTGAACTTCGACCAACTCAATGCGCTGATTGGCACGCCAGAGCTCATGGCGCGGGCAAAATCTTATGATTGAGTACTTTAGCTAAACGCTCTGGCTTAAAGGTATAAATAAACGCTATTATTTGCAGAGCAAACTATGACCATTTAACGGTGACATCTTATGAATAATCCTCAAAATACCCCTTCTCAAAGCCTTCAAACCATCACCCTAGGCGGTGGCTGCTTCTGGTGTACTGAGTCGGTCTATGTAGCCGTCAAAGGCATCACCGATGTAGAAAGCGGCTACTCCAACGGCGAAGCCATCAACCCCACCTATGAGCAGGTCTGCACAGGCCGCACAGGCCACAACGAAGTGGTCAAACTCGTCTATGACCCCGCAGCCATCAGCACCCGCGAGATTTTAGAAATCTTCTTCGTTATCCATGACCCTACTACGCTCAACCGCCAAGGCAACGACAGCGGCACGCAATACCGCAGCGGCATTTATTACTCCACCACCGAGCAGCAGCAAGAAGCGCAGGCCATCATTGCCGAGCTCACCGCTGCCAAACACTACAGCAGCGCCATAGTCACCGAAATAGCCCCACTTGCCAACTACAGCGCCGCCGAGGAATACCATCAAGATTTCTTCGAGCGCAACCCCGGCCAAGGCTACTGCATGGCCGTGGCAGCGCCCAAGGTGGCTAAGTTTCGGAAGACTTTTGTGCGCTTGGCTAAATAGGGCAAACCACTAACTTGCGCGTCAAAGCGTTTTAATCTGTGCTGAGCTAGCATGCGCTCGCTCGCGCAGCGACTCATAAAGCCCCGCATGGTTGAGTAGCACATCCAAAATACCGCGCAGCACAAACGGTGAATTTAGCGCCTGCGTGCTCATGATGGTGTGTGCATCCATGGTGGAAATTACCGTATTTTGCAACTCGTTTTTCAAGTCTGGAGAGTTGGCAAACTGCTCTTTGGTGTTGTTGGTGGCCTGCTGCTGCAGCGTGACGGATTCCAGCACTTTGCCTAGAAGCGTGCCATTCACATAGCGCAGTTGGTCTTGCTCACTTGTCTCTGCGCCAAACACCTCATTGAGCTTGGCGATTAGCACACTCATGTACACAGATTCGGGCTCGCGCACCATGGCGCTACCTGCCTCTGTAATCGGGTCAAGCTTTATGGCTTCGCCAGCGTTTAGCAAGCCTTTCTGTGCCCCCAGATTTTTAAGGTTGTGGTGGGTGAGCACCACTTTTGTCAAGTCAACCCCCTCGCGCTCACGGCCAAACTCCAAGAGTGGTACAAGCCGTTTAAAAAAGATGGCGCGTTTTTCAATATCGGTGTTGCCGTAGTCAAATATCTGCGATAAAAAGGTATACAGCCGCACATACGCACCCATGTCCCCCTTGAACAAAACCAACACGTCCAGCTGGTCTTGCGCCGCCTTGGCTTCTTGCGTGTTGCCTGCGGCTTTGGCCACTGCCAGAGCCGTTTGCGCCGTTTTGTATCTGCGCATCACCCTGTCCGCCACAGGTTCTAATGCACGCACCAGCTCGCTTTGCTTGGCCTGCGGGTCAAGCTCCACAGCCACCACACGGTTCACCTCAAAATCATCGTAATGCCCCGCCGCATCCAGCTTGGCGCGCAGGTTATACACCAGCATCGGGTCGGTGGTGCTGGTGAGCTCGGCGGTGGCGTAATAGGTTTTGAAAGCTGCCAACACGTCGGCTGCATCGTTGACAAAATCCAGCACATAGGTGGTGTCTTTGCCGGGGTGGGCGCGGTTTAAGCGGCTCAAGGTTTGCACCGCTTGAATGCCGCCTAGCATTTTGTCCACATACATGCCGCACAGCAAGGGCTGGTCAAAGCCTGTTTGGAATTTATTGGCCACTAGCAGCAGCTGGTAGTCATCGCCTTTAAACGCTTCGCGGATGTCTCGGCCTTTGAGCTGCGGGTTGAGCAGGGGGCTGTGTTCGGTAAAGCCATCGGGGTCCGATTGGGTGTCGGTTACCTCACCCGAGAAAGCCACCAGTGTGCCAATTTTGTAGCCACGCTCTCTGATGTAGCGGTTCACCGCCAGCTGCCAGCGCACCGCCTCAAGTCGGCTGCCCACCACCACCATGGCCTTGGCTTTGCCGCCCAGCAGGGGCGCAACTGTGCTGCGGTAGTGCTCCACCACCAGCTGCACCTTTTGCGCAATGTTGTAGGGGTGCAGCCGCACCCAGCCCATGATGCCTTTCATGGCAGCGTTGCGCTCCACCAGCCGCTCTATGCTGCGCTCGTCGTATTCTTGGCCGTTGTGCGCCAGCTTAAATGCCAGCTTATAGGGCGTGTAGTTTTGCAACACATCCAAAATGAACTTTTCCTCAATCGCCTGGCGCATGGAATACACATGAAACGGCGCAGGCACATTGTCGGGAGCGGGCTTGCGCGATGGGTCTGGGCGCGTGCCAAAAAGCTCCAGCGTTTTGTTTTTAGGCGTAGCAGTAAAAGCCACAAAAGTGATGCCGCCATCTGCCGCACGCCCCTGCATGTTGGCTGCCAACACGTCATCCATAGCCAGTTCGCCGCCATCGGCCAGCTCAGCGAGCTCAGCTTGTGACAGCACAGCTTTGAGCTTGGTGGCGGCATCGCCCGTTTGCGAGCTGTGCGCTTCGTCTGCCACCACCGCAAAGCGCTTGCCCTGCGTGGCGGCCAGTTCGCGCACGGCCTCAAGCGCAAAAGGAAATGTCTGAATCGTGCAGACCACAATCTTTTTGTCACCTGAGAGCGCCTGCGCCAGCGCCTTGCTTTTACTGCCCTCGGTGCTTTTAATGCTGGCCACCACGCCGCTGGTGCGTTCAAAATCAAACAGCGCGTCTTGCAGCTGCGCATCAATTACGTTGCGGTCCGACACCACCAGCACCGTGTCAAACAGCTTGCGGTGCTGCGCATCGTGCAGTTCAGCCAAAAAATGCGCCGTCCACGCAATTGAATTGGTCTTGCCCGAGCCCGCAGAGTGCTGCACCAAATATTTGCCACCAGCGCCGTCCGCCAGCACCGCTGCTTGCAGCTTGCGCGTCACGTCCAGTTGGTGGTAGCGCGGAAAAATACAGCGCTGCACCTGTTTTTTGGCGTTGCGCTGGGCAATCAGGTAGCGCCCCAATATTTCGAGCCAGCTAGAGCGCTCCCACACCTGCTCCCACAGGTAAGCTGTGCGGTGGCCGCCCGCAGGGTTGGGCGGGTTGCCCGCCGCGCCCGCATCGCCTTGGTTAAAAGGCAAAAACTGCGTGGCTGCGCCTTCAAGCTTGGTCGTCATGGCCACCGCGCTGTTACTCACCGCAAAATGCACCAGCGCCCCATGCCCAAAGCCCAGCAGCGGCTCCACCGGCTGCCCCTTATTAAAAGGCTGGCGGTCTAGCCGGTATTGGTCTATGGCGTCGTCCACACTTTGGGTAAAGTCCGATTTCAGCTCCGCCGTGGCCACAGGCAGGCCATTTAGAAAAAGCACCAAATCTAGGCTGTTGTCGTTGTGCAAGCTGTAGCGCACTTGGCGTATTACCCGCAGGCGGTTGGCCGCATAGCGCGCCACGGTGTCAGGGTTCATCCCCAGCGCAGGCTTGAATTCGGCCAATTTCAAAGGCGCGCGCAGCCCCAAAAGCTCGATGCCGTGGCGCAGAACGTGCAATGTGCCCCACTTGTTCAGATCGTCGCGCAGGCGCGTTAGCAGCGCATCGCCCGCTTTGGCACCATGGTTTTTTGCCAAAGCTTCCCACGCTTGGGGCTGCGTGGCCTGCACCCAAGCGAGCACATCGGGTGCAAACAAAGCCAGCGTTTTGTCATACAGCGCCGCATCGCCATCCGCGTGCAACCAGCCATGCGCAGCCAAGTGCTGGCAGATCTCGGTTTCAAAGTAGATTTCTTTGTGCAGGCTCATGGGGTAGTCATCACTTGCAAAAACTCCGCAGGGGTCATGATGTTTAGGCCATGCCAAGGGTGTAAGACCAACAAATCTGCATCGCTGCTGATCAAAACGTCTGCTTCGCAGGCCAAGCACAGTGCCAAAAAAACATTGTCTTTGGAATCACGGCAAGGTGGCGATACATTGGCTATATCTTCGGCGGACACTTCAAACAAACTGCATCGTTTGCGTATCACCGCAGCAAATGCTGTGCGTATCTCAACTGGCTGATAGCGATCAAACTTAGAGCGCATCAGCACGCTGTCCAGCTCAGCCAGCGTAGGCGCACATGCGCAAACGTCCGATTCGGATAAAGCCACATTCAACGCCTGATAGGGCACAGACCCTAGGCGCAGCGCCGCACTGACCAGCGTGCTGGTATCTAAAACCACACGCTCTATGCGGCTCACCTCGATGCCTTGACCATGCGCACCACATCCTCATCGGTAAGTTCGGCGGCGGCCGGCAGGGCTGCGACTTCAGCTCGTTTGCTCCAAGCTGCCAGCTCAGCCACTGCTTTGCTGCGCTTATTAAGCGCGGTATTAAAGGCATCCATATCTCGCGGCGAGACAATGAAAGCCGCCGTGCGCCCATGGCGCGTGATGGTGATCGGCTCGCGCTGCACGGTGTCAAGCAGCTGGCCAAACCGATTTTGAGCTTCCACAGAGGTAAGTGTGAGCATGGTGCAAATCCTATAAAGTAGCCAAGTTGTACAGTATAGCCACAATTTCAAAAGGTGATGCGCCGCACATCAATCTGCCCCGTGACCGCCGCCGAGATCAGCGCCGTGCGGCGTTCTTGCAGCAGGTCGATGGCGCGTTGGGCTTCGGTGGCGAGGGTTTTGAACTTAGCAGTCTCAGTCTCAATATATGTACATATTGCCAACTGTTCGTCATTATTTGGTACGGGTAGAAAAAAGTCTAGCAAACTTGATTGCGGCAAATTATTGGCAAAACCGTTTCCTCCGCTAAGTGCGCTTTCAATTTGGTGTCTCAAAGGCTTCGAGTTGAGGGTTGCCACAAAAAAGCGTGACTCCATTATTTTTTCAAAACGCAAGCGGTATAGCTTGTCTGAAAACATCAATTTGCCTCGCGTCGAGGTTACCAATGCTGTTGACCCTACTAGCTCTGGTGTTCCGTTAGCGCGTGACATGAGCACATCGCCTACTTGAATTTCGTACTCTGGTAGTGGCTTGAGTTCCTCTGGCAATGCTTTGTTGTCATTTTGGTCGTAGACACCATGATTTACACAACCAGTTTTTAAAACTCCCCACTCTTCATTTTCAGCCATGCGGGCATAACATTCAGGACTCCAACCCTGCTCGATAGCGTTCACGACTCTCCGAATTGCGCAAGTCGCCCAATGTGCTGGCACATCACCGAGCCATTCGATGCCCGACGGCTTCATGGGGGCTTGGGGGTTGAGGCCTTTGGTGACGGCGTGGGAGATGACGGCTTGGCGCTTTTCCTTGAGCAGATCCATCAGCCGCCGCTGCTGCGCCACCAGATCATCAATCTTCGCCGTTTCGCGGTCTAGAAAGGCGGCGATTTGGGTTTGTTCGAGCAATGAAGGTCTTGCAACCCGATGACTCCCCAGAGCGCTTTTGGTCATGCTGGGAAGTGCAGTGCTCGTTGAATAGAAGTCAAACGGAAAAGTAAGCGCAGAGTAGTAGCTATATCGACCTGAAGTATCTGGCCTAATTTTTGTCCAATACATCGTGTCAACAGTCCAGAAGCGACCATTGACATGCAGTGGTTTGTCGATCGTTCCTTTTCGGCCTAGCAATACTGATTCGCCGTCATAAAGATAGTCAGACGCATAGGTAAACACGCCACCCGAACCAATGACTGGGTAGCCTTCAGCCTGTTCCACATGTTTATGATCGGTGCCATTTTGAATATCGACAAATTGTTTGAACTGAACAACCTCCCAATGCTCCGGCACCTCCCCCAGCCATTCCACACCGCTGTCTTTGTACTGTGGGTAGCGCGGAAAGCTCATGGTTTGCCTTTGGCGGAGCTACTATTTGTGCGCTTAGGTAGCTTTTTTGCCGTGTCCTGCAGTTGTTTGGCCACTTGCTCAAAATGGGCATCCACCGGACGGGGCAGGGCATCCTGCTGGCTGCGGTAGCGCGCGTATTCCAGCTCGGCCTTGGTTTTGGCGGCTTCGGCGGATATTTTGCCGCTGTGGCTCAGCAGTTCGCGGGCAGAGATTTTTAAAAACTCGTCTAGCTTGCTGATCCACAGCTGCATGGTCATGGGCTTGCGGCTGATGGCTTGCAGCTCTGCGTATTCAATATAGAAATTGACGATGCGGTTAAGCACCTGTAGCTCGTCGTCGGTGAGGTAGTTTTTGGCAATGCTGGCATCGTCTTTGCGCACCACCCCGCCTGGGCGCGTGGTGTGCATACCCATGAAGGGTTTGTTGGCATTGGCGCGGGTGTGGATGATTTCTGCGGCGGTGTGGCCGTGGGTGGCCCAGTGCATTTTGTTTTCCACGGTGGCAAAGAACTGCTGCGATGCTTGAGCAGCGGGGCTGTAGTCCACGCTGGTGGCGTAAATGTCGAGTACTTTTTGGTAAAAGCGCCGCTCGGACGAGCGGATGTCGCGCACGCGAGCGAGTAGCTCATCAAAATAGTCGGTTTGGTCTTTGCCGGGCGGGTTTTTCAACCGCTCGTCGTCCATGGTGAAGCCTTTTACCAAATATTCGTCTAGGCGGGCGGTGGCCCACTGGCGAAACTGGGTGCCTCGGTGGCTGCGCACCCTAAAGCCTACGGCGATGATGGTGCTGAGGTTGTAGTGCTTTAACTGACGCGATACGCTGCGCGCACCCTCGGCGCGAACTTGTAAGTAATCCTTACAAGTTGCGGCTTCGGCGAGCTCAGCCTCTTGGTAAATAGCCTTTAGGTGCAGGGTGATATTTTGCGGCGTGGTCTCAAAGAGTTCGGCCAGTTGGCTTTGTGTGAGCCAGAGACTGTCGTCTTCGAATCGGCATTGGATGCGGGTTTGCCCGTCTTCGGTCTGGTACAAAATCAAGCCCGATGGCGACGAGGTGTCTTTCGCGCTCATTGCGTGAGCCCTCCAATCATCGTCAAAATTCGGTCGGTTACGCCCTTAAGCTCGGCATCAATCTCGGCCAGCGGGCGGGGCGGTTTAAAGACATAAAAATGGCGGTTAAAGGGGATTTCGTAGCCCACTTTGGTTTTGTCGTGGTCTATCCAGGCATCGGGGGCGTGGGGCAGCACTTCGCGTTTAAAGTAGGCTTTGATGTCCTCGCTTAGGGGCACGTTTTCGGTGTCGCGCAGGGCGCTGTCGGCCAGCGGCTTGCCCGCTAGCTTGCCTTTGCTGCCCAACACTATTTGGCCTTTGGCATCGCGCTCGGGCCGCTCTACGGTGATGGTGCGGTAACCAAAATCGGTGTTTTTAAAGATGCGGCTGATCGGCACGCCGCCTTCGCTGTGTTCTTTGAACTGGCCAAACAGGCGGGTGATGTGGGC
>JANOYR010000095.1:0-1742 GCA_031428975.1 Polaromonas sp.
TTCACCTCCGCCATTTGTTCGGCCACATGAATATGCACTGGGCCATCACCATGCGCCATCATGTCTCTGAGCGCATGCACAGATTCTGGCTTTGCAGCCCGCAGCGAATGCACGGCCACACCAGTGTTCACCAGCGGCAAACGCGCTGCATCGACCGCATTTTTAAGCTGCACCACAAACTGCGCATCCGCCGCAAAACGCGCTTGGTCTGTGCGCAATGCTGGCGCAGAAAACCCCGCCCGCTCGTACAACACGGGCAGCAGCGTCAAGCCCAGCCCAGCTTGCGCAGCAGCGCCAGTGAGTGCCCAAGCCATGCTGAATGGATCGCCATAAACACCCCCTTGCGGCACATGGTGCAAATAATGAAACTCACAGACCTGCGTGTAGCCGCCCTCTAGCAACTCGGCATACAGCTGCGCGGCAATGGCTTCTAAGTGTGCGGGCGTGACGCGCTGGGCCACACTGTACATGCGGTCACGCCACGACCAAAAATTGTCACTCTCTGACTCGCGGCGCTCTGACAAGCCCGCAAACGCACGCTGAAAAGCGTGGCTGTGCGCATTGACCAAACTGGGCAGCACAGGCGCAGCCACATGCAGCACGTCATGTGGGGCGTCAACACCCATAGAAATTTCAGACCAATAGCCCGCTGCATCTGCACACAACAACACCCGCGACTGCCATGCGCCATTGATCCATGCATGGTCTGCCCAAAATCGTTGGCCGTGCTCAGCCATGGGGCATGTCTTGGGCAAGCAGTTGCGTAAGACTCGCTAAAAATGCCGCAATGGCGGGCCGCCGCGCTGGGTCTAGGCTGTAAGGCGCAGTCTCCTGCATGTAGGTGCTCCAGCATTTTTCGAGCTGCACGGCATTGATGCCTTCGCTTGGTCGCCCATACTGGCGTGTAATGTAGCCGCCTTTAAAGCGGCCATCCAGCGCATGGCTAAAGGTGTTTTGCCCGATTAAAAGCTGGCCTATGGCATCGCGCAGCGCAGGTGCACAGCTGGTGCCGCTGGCCGTCCCAATGTTCAAATCTGGCAGCTTGCCGTCAAAAAGCCATGGCAGGTGCGACTTGATGCTGTGGCCGTCGAGCAATACAGCAAAACCGTGCAAGGCTTTGAGCCGCGACAGCTCTGCGGCCAGCGCATCGTGGTAGGGCTTCCAATAGGCCGTTACGCGCTCTTGTATTTGCAGCGCATTCGGTACACAGTTGGGCTGATAAATCGACACGCCTTCAAAATCAGTCAGTGGGCACAGCCCCGTGTTATTTACCCCGAGGTACATGGGCGCATCTTGCGGGGGGCGGTTCAAATCAATCACGTAGCGCGAAAATTGTGGCACTATCAAACCTGCCCCTTGCGCCTTCACAAAGCCATAGAGCTGGTCAAGCAACCAATCGGTGTCGTCCACCTCCAGCGCTTTTGGGGTGTACAGCGCCCGCAAGTGCGCGGGTATGCGAGTGCCCGCATGCGGTACGCTCACCAACAGCGGGCTTGTGCCTTGGTGTAATTCAAATACGGTGTTCATAGGCTGTGCTCCATATGCGCCATTTTGCCAGCCACCACCCGCGCGACGCAAGGGTTGCGGCCAAACCAATAGGCCAACTCCCGGGGATGTTCTAGCTGCCACAGTGCAAAATCTGCACGCTGGCCTATTGCTAACTGCCCACGGTCTTGCAAGCCCAGTGCCTGCGCAGCATGCACCGTCATGCCCAGCAGTGCCTGCAAGGGCGTGAGTTTGAA
>JANOYR010000096.1:0-18201 GCA_031428975.1 Polaromonas sp.
GGCGAGGCGGGCGGCCTGAGCGGTGCGCCTGTGCTAGAGGCCAGCAACGCGGTGATCCGCCAGCTGCGTGCGGCACTGGGCAAAGGCTTTCCTATCATTGGTGTGGGCGGCGTGATGAGCGGGGCCGATGCGCTGTCCAAAATCAAGGCGGGCGCGGATTTGGTGCAAATTTATACGGGCTTGATCTACAAGGGTCCCGCTTTAGTCAAAGAAGCTGCTTCTATGGTTAAAAAAGGCTAATGTCACCGTAAAAAGGTCATAGTTTGCTATGTATTTTGAAGTAAACCGCATCATCACTGCGACCGAAACCCCGCAGCCGAAGGCGCAAGCCGCTTGACCAGCAACCGGTAAGTATCCAAATCAAACGCCAAGCTGCTGCGCGATTGCATGGCTTCGGCCAGCTCGGCTTCGTTTTGCACCGTGGCCAGGTGGCACCATTGCTCAAAAATATGGATGTCGGTGCGGCCGGTGGCCTCGTTGTGTTCGCGCAGGGTGATTTTGCCTGCATGTGGCCAGACGTGAAGTTTTTGTTTGGCCAAGGCCAATTGCAGGCGCAGGTGGTGCAAGGCGGGCTTTTCTTGGCCGCAGCACACGCCTTTGCATTGGCCGATTTGGCTGGCAAAGCAGCGGCCTTTGCCAAGTTCTAGCCCCAGCGCAATTGGGCACAGCGCGTTGGCCTGCGCCAACTCTTGCAAGGCCAGTGTGGCCTGCGCTTTGGAGCGGTACACGCCGTACATCTGTGCAAAATCATGCGGCAGCAGCTCTTCGCCGCGTACCAGTGTGAGCAGCGGTTTGGCCATTGAGTCGGCATTTAAGCGCCAAGCGCACAGGCTGCGCTCGCGTCGCAGCTGGCGGTTCAAAATCGGTTGCAGGTCTTTGACTTGGCGCGCTTCTAAAAGCAGCGCACCCAGCTCGCCCGCGGTTTCGGTCCATTCCACACGGCGAATTTCTTGCACTATACGCATCTCGCGGGCCACCTTGCCTGATGCCTGAAAATGCGACATCACCCGCGTGCGCAGGGTCACGCTTTTGCCCACATACAGGGGGATGCTGCCCTCGCCATAAAAACGGTAGACACCCGGCGTGTCGGGGATAGACTTGACATCGGTTTCTAAGAGCGGCGGCAGGGCGGCGCTGCCTTGCAACAACAGCTGGGCTTGTTCGGCAACTTTTTCAGCGCCCAGCTGCGCTGTGGCACTGGCCAAAAACCCTTGCACCAAATCCACATCGCCCATCGCGCGGTGGCGAGCCACCGTGCTGAGGCCGTGGCGCTGCATGATGGCATCGAGCCCGTGGCTTTTGTGCTGCGGATACAACTTGCGCGACAGGCGCACGCTGCACAGGGTTTTAACCCGCAAATCAACCCCGATGCGAGCGAATTCGGCCACCAAAAAGCTGTGGTCAAACCGCGCATTGTGTGCCACCAAAACAGCGCCATCAAGTAATTTGCGCAAATGGGGAGCGATCTCGTCAAAAGAAGGCGCATCTTGCAGCATGGCATCGCTGATGCCCGTGAGCTGCTCTATAAACGGCGGCACCGACATGCCCGGATTGACCAAACTGCTCCAGCGCGCGGTTTCCACCCCCTGCTCCACCCGCACCAGCGCCACCTCCGTGATCCGGCTTCGCTGGGCGTTGCCGCCGGTGGTTTCTAGGTCTAGGATGGTGTAGCAGTCAAGCATAAAGATACGTGCATGAAATATGCCTTTGGCGCTTTATAGTAGTCATAGTTAGCTATTTATTATATAGCATTTTCGCCACATAGTCACCAATCGCTAAACTGCTGGTCAGGCCTGGCGACTCGATGCCAAAGAGGTTGACCAAGCCTGCTATACCGTGCACGGCAGGGCCGTCTATGCGGAAATCGGGCGCTTTTTGACCGGGGCCGTAAATTTTGGGGCGCACGCCGCTGTAGCTGGGCTGCAAAGCGTCGTCTGGCAGCGCAGGCCAATAGCGGCGCACTGCCGCATAAAAGCTGCTCGCGCGGCGCGGGTCAACTGCATAGTCAATATCCTCGGGCGTTTGGGCGCTGAGCCACTCCAAATCGGGGCCAAACTTGGCCTGCCCGCCCAGATCAAGCGTGATGTGCACCCCCAGCCATGCGTCGTCTGGCGCGGGGTAAATCAATTGCGAAAAAGGCGATTTGCCTGCCAAGCTGTAATAGCTGCCTTTGGCAAAGTATTCTTGCGGAATATGGCTTGCGCCCAGGCCCTGCATGCGTCGCGCCAAGGCACAGGCATGCAAACTGGCGGCATTCACCACTAGATTAGCCTGCAACTCGGTTACTACATGATCTATAGCACTGTATGACTGTAGCACGGCGACATTGGCATTATTTTCTTTAAAAAACTGGATGCCACGCACCTCCGACCCCAACACCACCATGCCGCCTGCGTTTTCAATGTCGCCCTGCAAACTGAGCATCAGCGCGTGGCTGTCGACAATGCCCGTGCTGGGGGACGACAGCGCTGCCGTGCAAAACAATTGCGGCTCAAGTACCATGGCCTGGGCCGCACTGAGCCATGCCACGGGCACGCCATTGGCCTGCGCGGTGTGCTGCATGGCTAGCAAGGCGGCGTGTTGCGACGCGTCAGTAGCCACAATCAGTTTGCCGCAGGCTGCAAAGCCAATGCCCCGCTCGGCCGCATAGGCATAGAGCAGCGCTTTGCCCCGCACACACAGCCGCGCTTTGAGCGAACCGGGGCTGTAATACAGCCCGCCGTGCACCACCTCGCTGCTCCTAGAGCTCACACCTTGGCCTATGGCCTGCTCCTTTTCTAGCACCAGCACCTCGCGCCCACTAAGCGCCAGCGCCCTGCCCACGGCCAAACCCACCACGCCTGCGCCAATGACGACTGCATCCACTTTGTCCATCACGCTTGCTCGTAGCCCTCTAAAACATGGACCGCATTCGCCCCCAAATCAGCCGCCGCATAGCCGCCCTCTAATACAAAAACAGTGGGCAAAGCCAGCTTGGCCAAGCGCTGCCCCAGCCTAGAAAAATCGCTTTGCGTGAGTTTGAACGTAGAAATCGGATCACCCTCAAAAGTATCCAGCCCCAGCGACACCACCAGCGCCTGCGCGTCGTGGCGTGCCACGCGCTGACAGGCGGCTTCTAGGGCTTCAAACCACACAGCAGCGCTGCTGCGTGCGGGCAAGGGCAGATTCAGGTTAAAGCCTAGCCCAGCGCCCAAACCCTCTTCGTCTGCATGGCCTAGGTAAAACGGGTATTCGGTGCGCGGGTCGCCATGTAGGCTGACAAACAGCACATCGGCACGGTCGTAAAAAATGCTTTGCGTGCCATTGCCGTGGTGGTAGTCCACATCCAGCACCGCCACCCGTGCGCAGCCCATGTTGCGCAGCGCTTGCGCGGCCACGGCGGCGTTGTTTAAAAAGCAGTAGCCGCCCATAAAATCCGAGCCGCAGTGGTGGCCGGGCGGGCGGGTGGCGCAAAACACGGCTTTTTCGCCCGCCATGAGCGCCGCTGCCGCGCTGGCTGCTGCGTCGGCCCCTGCTTTGGCTGCAGCCCAAGTGCCCGCCACCATGGGCGAACCGTTGTCCATCGAATACAAGCCCAGCTTGGCGACAAAATTGCTCGGCTCCACATCGGCGCGTAAACCGCGAATCGGCCACACCGAGGGAAAAGGCTGCACCTCTGCGTTGGCAGGATCGAGCGCGAGCCATTGCGCCCACGCGGTTTGCAAAAAAGCCAAATAGCGCGGCGTGTGGATCTGCGCCAGTGTGGCACTGCTGTCCGTATCAGGCAGTTCGATGCGGTAGCCACGCTTTGACAGCGCCTCAAGCACAAAGGCCGCACGGCTAGGATTTTCAGAGCAGGCCACGCGCTGCCCTCTGAAAAACTCTTCAGCCGGAGCGTGCGCCGCTTGTAGGGGGGAATAGTAGGTGAGCATGCGGGTAGTTTAGCGCTGTGCATGCCAAATGCGCATTGGAAGGCGCATTCAAAAGCGCAGACAAAATACCATAGCAGGCAAAAAAAAAGGCTCTACAGTAATATGCAGCGCCTTTTTATCGTGTGTCAATTTTGGTGGGAGATACAAGTTTCGAACTTGTGACCCCTGCAGTGTGAATGCAGTGCTCTACCCCTGAGCTAATCTCCCGAAGGCTGTGATTATAGTATGGAAATACGCCTTAAGCGGCGATTGCCTCGGCCAACTTGGCAGAATCTGGTCGTGTCCAGACGGTTTTGCCGCCGCTGGATTTGTCTATTTGCTTCATCACGCCTTCGTGCGCGGCCAGCTCGGTGTCATTGGTCTCTAGCACAAGCAACTCGAAGCCCACAAAGCTCATGCGCACGGCCTGCACAGCTGTGCCACTGGCATCGGTGGGGTCGTCTAGCAGGGCATCTTGGCCGCGCGTCATGTTGATGTAGACATCGGCCAAAAGCTCGGCATCTAGCAATGCCCCGTGGAAAGTACGGCCAGAGTTGTCCACCTCTAAGCGGTCACACAGCGCATCCAAGCCGTTGCGTTTGCCAGGATACAGCTCTTTGGCCATCATCAGGCTGTCCACCACGCTGCCTGCAATTGATTTGAAATCAGGCTTTTGCAGGCGCGCCAGTTCAGCGTTTAAAAAACTGACATCAAACGGCGCGTTGTGGATAATGACTTCCGCCCCGCGCACAAAGTCTAAAAACTCGTCTGCTATTTGCGCAAACTTGGGCTTATCGGCCAAAAATTCGCTGCTGATGCCGTGCACCCGCAGTGCCTCTTCGTGGCTCTCGCGCTCGGGATTGATGTAAAAATGCTGGTTTTTGCCTGTGAGTTTGCGGTTAAACATCTCCACACAAGCCAGCTCTAAGATGCGGTCGCCGCCCGAGGCAGACAAACCCGTGGTTTCGGTATCAAGAAAAATTTGGCGCATGGGGCGATTATCTACTGGGATTGCATAAAAACAGCCAGTGCACTGCCTAAGCGACCAAGGAGATCGCCGCCTATACTCAAGCCAACTCACACTTAAAACGCAATGTCCATCTCTGTCGCCCCAACCAATCCCGCTGCCCGCTTCGTCACTGGTTCGCTGATGCGCCACATTGTGGTGATGGCGGGCACAGGGGCGGTGGGCTTGGTGGCTATTTTTGCGGTGGATTTGATCAGTTTGCTGTATATCTCCATGCTGGGCGAACAGGCGATGGCGGCGGCGGTGGGGTTTGCCAGCGTGGTGGCGTTTTTTTTGCTGTCAGTCTACATCGGGATGTCGATTGGCATCACGGCTGTGGTGTCCCGTAGCATTGGGGCGGGGCGCACTGAAGATGCACGCGGGATGGCCACTTCTAGCCTCCTGATTTGCGCAGTTTTGGCGCTTATTTTGTCTTTGTTGGCTTGGATTTTTGCGCATACTATTTTGCATGCGCTTGGCGCACGCGGCCATGTGCTGGATTTGGCGACCCGATTTTTAAGCATCACGCTGCCCTCTACGGCCTTTATGGGCGTGGGCATCGCCTGCTCATCACTGCTGCGCTCAGCGGGCCACGCAAGGCAATCGATGTTGGTCACTTTGCTGCCGGCGGTGGCTATTGCCGCGCTTGACCCTATTTTTATCTTTTGGTTAGGCTTGGGTCTTGACGGCGCAGCCATTGTGGTGGTGATTGCGCGTTTGCTGATGTCGGTGATGGGCTTGTATGGCGCTTGGTATTTGCACCAACTGCTCGCGCCCGTGCAGCTTAGCCGCCTGCGCTCAGATGCTAAGCGCTTGTTTTGGGTGGCAGGGCCTGCGGTCATGACGAATTTGGCCACACCTGTTGGTGCCGCCTATGTGACGCACAGTGTGGCACAGTTTGGTGCTTCTGCTGTGGCGGGGCAAGCCACCATGGACCGACTCGTTCCTGTGGCGTTTGGCTTGATTTACTCACTCAGCAGCGCGGTGGGTCCGGTGCTGTCGCAAAACTTGGGGGCTAAGCAATACGACCGTGTACGCGAGGGCTTGCGGGCTAGTCTTTGGTTTATGGTGGTGGCTGTGTGCGGCGCATGGCTGTTGCTGGCGCTGCTACAAAATCAGATCATTGCATTGTTTTCGCTCAGTGGTGTGGCCGCTGACATTGTGCATGCATTTTGTTCTTGGATTGCGGGGAGTTTTTTATTTATGGGCGCATTGTTTGTAGCGAATGCGGCGTTTAATAATCTGGGCAAACCGCTGTGGTCTACCGCCTTTAATTGGACTCGCGCCACCTTGGGTACGATTCCATTTGTTTGGTGGGGTGCGCAATATGGGCCTGTGCAGGTGCTGGCTGGGCAGGCGGTTGGCGCGGCTTTAGTGGGTAGCTTGGCGATTTGGGTGGCTTTTAGGCTCACGGCAAACCTGAAACCTAAAAGCTAAACAATCAGTGGTTTTCTTTGGCATGGTTAATGGTGTATTTGGGAATCTCCACCACCAAGTCTTGCTGCGCCACAAAGGCTTGGCAGCTCAAACGGCTGTTGGGCTCTAGCCCCCAAGCGCGGTCTAGCAAGTCTTCTTCGTTTTCGTCCAGTTCGTTGAGCGAGGCAAAGCCTTCGCGCACGATGATGTGGCAGGTGGTGCAGGCGCAGCTCATGTCGCAGGCATGCTCAATGTTCACGCCCTGCTCTAGCAATACCTCGCAAATGCTGTCGCCCACATTGGCTTTCAGGCTGATGCCCTGAGGGCAGTATTCGGGGTGGGGGAGGATTTTGATAATGGGCATGTGCGGTTGCTCTGGCTTGTGTGGAGATGTAGCGCGTACTGAACTGTAATGTCCTACAGCGTGTCTAAGGCTTTGCCTTTCAGGGCTTTGGCTATGCCTGCATTCATGCGGGCAGCGGCAAAGGTTTCTGTGCCATTCGCTAACGCTTTAGTCACGCCCTCGATCAGAGCGGGGCTGGTCAGCGACTTGGCTTCGCGCACGGCCTCTATCAGGCGCTCAATGGCGCGGTGTTCAGCGTCTTGCAGCAATGCGCCGTCGGCCAGCAGCGCGGTTTCAGTGGCCAGCACCATGCGGTCAGCGTCTAAGCGGGCTTCTGCCAGCGCGCGGGCTGCAATGTCTTGTGCAGCGGTGGTGAAGCTCTCAGACAGCATTTTGGCAATTTGCTCGTCCGACAGGCCGTAGCTAGGTTTCACATCGATCTGCGCGGCCACGCCGCTGCCCTGCTCGATTGCACTCACGTTGAGCAGGCCATCGGCATCCACGGTAAAGGTGACGCGAATGCGTGCCGCACCCGCCACCATAGGGGGAATGCCGCGCAGCTCAAAACGCGCCAAGCTGCGGCAGTCGGCCACCAAATCGCGTTCGCCCTGCACCACATGCAGCGCCAGCGCCGTTTGGCCGTCTTTGTAGGTGGTGAAATCCTGCGCCATGGCGGTGGGTATGGTTTGGTTGCGCGGCACAATACGCTCGACCAGCCCGCCCATGGTTTCCACACCAAGGCTCAGCGGAATCACATCGAGCAGCAGCAAATCATTGTGCGGATTGTTACCAATCAGTTGGTTGGCTTGTATAGCCGCGCCCAACGCCACCACTTCGTCGGGGTTTAAATCATTGAGCGGGGCTTTGCCGAACAATTCGTGAACCGCTTTTTGCACCTGTGGCATGCGCGTAGACCCGCCCACCATCACCACGCCGTCGATGTCTTGCACACCCAGCTTTGCATCGCGCAGGGCTTTTTTCACCGCAGTAAGCGTGCGCTGCGTTAAGTCGGCACTGGCAGTCCAAAAATCTTCTTTTTTTACAGAAAATTGACCATATGTCATCTTCATATGGTCATAGTTTGCTACAAAATCAGTAGTGCTTAGCTGCTCTTTCACGCTGCGAGCCAGTGCTTTAAGTGCGGCTTTTTCGCTAGGCGTTGCGGCGATGTGACCTGTTTGCGCGGCAATCAGTTGCGCCACCACACGGTCGTAATCATCCCCGCCCAAGGCAGAGTCACCGCCTGTGGCGACCACCTCAAACACGCCTTCGGTGAGCTTCAAAATCGATATGTCAAACGTGCCGCCACCAAGGTCGTAAATAGCAAAAGTGCCCTGCGCAGACTTGTCCAGCCCGTAGGCAATGGCCGCTGCAGTGGGCTCGTTGATCAGGCGCAGCACGTTCAGGCCCGCTAGTTGGGCCGCATCTTTGGTGGCTTGGCGCTGCGCGTCGTCAAAATAGGCGGGCACGGTAATCACCGCACCGTCAATGTCGTCGCCCAGCGTGTCTTCGGCCCGAAAGCGCAGGGTGGCCAAAATCTCGGCACTCACCTCCACGGGAGATTTCTCGCCGCCAGCGGGTGTATGGATGCGCACTTGGCCGGGTGCCCCTTCAGTGTCTTGCACCAGCGCATAGGGCAAGCTGTTGGCATCCGCGATGTCTTTGAAACCACGGCCCATCAAGCGTTTGGCCGAAAATACTGTGTTTTCAGGGTCGCTGCTGGCAGCTTTGACGGCTTCTGTGCCGATTTGGCGGCCGTTATTGGGCAAATACCGAACTACAGAGGGCAAAATCACCGCGCCTGCTTCGTCGGGCAGGCATTCTGCCACGCCGCTGCGCACTGCCGCAACCAGCGAATGCGTGGTGCCCAAGTCAATGCCAATGGCCAGCTTGCGGGTATGCGGGTCGGGGCTGTAGCCGGGTTCGGAGATTTGCAAAAGAGCCATATTATTTATTGTCCCAGTTGTTCAAAGCGTGCGTCCAAGTCATGGTTGAATTTGTCTATAAAAAGCAATACTCTGACCTGCTCTGCAGCGGCTGGGTAGTTTTTATCGAGGTCAATCAAATGCTCACATTTTAGTAGCGAACTATGACCATATGACGATGACATTGCCTGTATTTTCTCTAAATCTTCAATTTTTTCGGCTTCGTCGAGCGTCTCACGCCATTCAATCTGCTCCATCAAAAATTCTGGCGGCATGGCGGTGTTGCGTTCCGCGTTGATTGTTGCGCCGTGCAGCTCGCACAGGTAGGCGGCGCGTTTGATCGGGTCTTTGAGCCGCTGGTAGCCCTCGTTGATGCGTACGCTGTATTGCATGGCCACACGCTGCGCCGCTGCGCCCTGCGCGGCAAACTTGTCGGGGTGGGCTTGGCGCTGCAGCTCTTTCCAGCGTGCGTCGATGGCGGTGCGGTCTTGTTTGAAGGCAGTGGGCAGCTCAAACAGCTCGAAATCGGTAGCCTGTAAATTCATTACACACGAAACGACTCGCCGCAGCCGCATTTGTCGCGCTCATTCGGGTTGTTGAACTTAAAGCCTTCGTTCAAGCCCTCGCGCACATAGTCTAGCTCGGTGCCGTCAAGGTATGCCACGCTTTTGGGGTCTACCATCAGCTTGATGCCTTGGGTGTCAAACAGCACATCTTCGGGCGCAATTTCGTCCACGTATTCAAGCTTATAAGCCAAGCCAGAGCAGCCCGTGGTTTTCACACCAAGGCGCACGCCCACGCCCTTGCCGCGCTTGGCAAGGTATTTGTTGACGTGTTTAGCGGCGGCGGGAGATAAGGTCAATGCCATTGGAATCAATCTGCAAAAAGTTTGTGCATGGCATCAATGGATTCAGGACCATATGCCACCACACCAACAGGCACGGCGTAGTGAATCGCTTCAATGATTTTGCCAGCCCACACAGGGCTAAAGCCACCGCACAATTCGATCAGTTGGATGCCATCCTTGACCATTTGCTTGGCCACTTCAATGCCCTGCTCAGCTTTGGCCACGCCAACCACAGTCATTTTGAACGTGTCTGTACCTTGCACTTGGGTGAAGTTGTCGCCAGTGACGATGAATCCGAACCGCGTTAATGCCATCTTTTTCTTTCTTGGCTCGCCAGCATTAAGCCGCCACCGCTTCAGCGGGCGCGGCGTGCCGTGCTTTGTAGTCGTTTACCGCCGCTTTGATGGCATCTTCAGCCAAAATGGAGCAGTGGATTTTGACGGGTGGCAAGGCCAATTTTTCGGCAATTTCGCTATTTTTCAGCGCTGCCGCTTGGTCTAGTGTTTTGCCCTTGACCCACTCGGTAACCAGCGAGCTAGACGCAATAGCCGAGCCGCAGCCATAGGTTTTAAAGCGTGCGTCTTCAATCACGCCCGTGAGCGGGTTGACCTTGATTTGAAGCTTCATCACGTCGCCGCAGGCAGGCGCGCCCACCATGCCCGTGCCCACGGTGTCATCGCCTTTGTCAAAACTGCCCACATTGCGGGGGTTTTCGTAGTGGTCTACCACTTTTTCAGAATATGCCATATCAATTACCTCAGTAAATTAGTGTGCCGTCCACTGAATGGACGAAATATCAACGCCGTCTTGGTACATGTCCCACAGCGGGCTCATGTCGCGCAATTTGGCTACGTTTTCTTTGATAGTGCTAATTGCAAAATCAATTTCCTCTTCGGTCGTCCAGCGGCCAATGGTCATGCGCAGGCTGCTGTGGGCCAGCTCATCGCTGCGGCCTAGCGCTCTTAATACATAGCTGGGTTCTAGGGACGCGCTGGTGCAAGCCGAGCCACTCGATACAGCCAAACCTTTGATGCCCATAATCAGCGATTCGCCCTCGACATAGTTAAAACTCATGTTGAGGTTGTGTGGCACGCGTTGGGTTTCGTGGCCATTGATAAAAACCTGCTCAATGCCTTTGAGGCCATCGAGCATGCGGTGGTGCAGCGCCGTGATGCGGATGTTTTCATCGTGCATTTCTTCTTTGGCGATGCGGTAGGCCTCGCCCATGCCGACACATTGGTGGGTTGGCAGCGTGCCGCTTCGCATACCGCGTTCGTGGCCACCGCCGTGCATTTGCGCTTCGATGCGGATGCGCGGCTTGCGGCGCACATACAGCGCACCAATGCCTTTGGGGCCATAGGTTTTGTGGCTGGTAAGGCTCATCAAATCAATTGGCATTTTGCTGATATCAAAGGGCACACGGCCTGTGGCTTGAGCCGCATCTACGTGAAAAATCACGCCTTTCTCACGGCAAATAGTGCCCAGCGCCACCACGTCTTGGATCACGCCGATCTCATTGTTGACATACATCACGCTGGCCACAATGGTGTCGGGGCGGATGGCGGCTTTGAATGCGTCTAAGTTAACCAAACCGTCTTCTTGCACGTCAAGGTAGGTCACCTCAAAGCCTTGGCGCTCCAGCTCGCGCATGGTGTCCAAAATGGCTTTGTGCTCGGTTTTGACGGTAATTAGATGTTTGCCTTTGGTTTTATAAAAACCGGCTGCGCCTTTGAGCGCTAAGTTGTTGGATTCAGTGGCGCCGCTGGTCCACACGATTTCGCGTGGGTCAGCGCCAATCAGGGCCGCAATGTGGTCACGCGCTTTTTCAACAACGGCTTCGGCCTCCCAGCCCCAAGCGTGGCTGCGGGATGCTGGGTTACCAAAATGCTCGCGCAACCACGGGATCATGGCATCCACCACACGCGGGTCGCAGGGGTTGGTGGCGCTGTAGTCCATGTAAATAGGGAAATGAGGGGTCGCGTCCATGTCTTAAATGCTCGGCTAGTGGTGAAATTATGCTTTTGCAGCCATCATGCTGCCTAAGGCAAACACTGAATTGGGGGCGTTGATTTTGAGGGGCTTGAGCGCAGGCATGGGCAATATGGCGCGTTTGACCATGGGCTTCGACTCGATTTCAAAGCCCTTGGCCATTTGCTCATCGACCATGTTTTGCAAGTTCACCGAATCCAGGAATTCCACCATGCGCGAATTAAGCGCAGCCCACAGGTCGTGCGTCATGCAACGGGCGCTTTCGCCGTGGCAGTTTTCTTTGCCTGCGCATTGGGTGGCATCAATCGGTTCGTCCACCGAAACAATGATGTCAGCAACCGTGATGTCAGCCGCTTTGCGGCCTAGGGTGTAACCACCGCCGGGACCGCGGGTTGACTCCACCAACTCGTGGCGGCGCAATTTGCCAAACAGTTGCTCAAGGTAGGAAAGTGAAATGTGCTGTCGCTGGCTGATGGCCGCAAGGGTGACAGGGCCCGCATTTTGGCGCAAAGCGAGGTCGATCATCGCGGTAACCGCAAAACGGCCTTTGGTGGTGAGACGCATGGCAAGCTCCTATGGCTGCGAGTGCGGAATTCGACTGGTGAAATGACTGGTCATGTAATCCCGACTAGCGAAGTCGAGTTTAACACAATACCCCACTGTTTTGGTCGGAATCGATATCTAAACGGTCAATAATTAGACTTGATGTATCAAATTGAGACTAATTGGTCGCAATTTGATATTCTGTGGCCAATATGGGCGCTAAACGAGGCTAAAACAGCAATTAAATCGCCCGCAGGGTGAATCCTACCCGTGGGAAATGCACATTGACCCTACCAGCACGGGGGTCTTGGCGGCGGATGCTGTAGCGTGTGCGGGTGGCGGCGGTCAATTCGCCTTCGCTAGACTCTAGCCCAAAGCTGTCAGCAGTAATGGCCACTTGTGTGCCTAAGGGCATGCCATGTTCGTCTTGAAAAAGTTCGTCATTTAAAGAAAAAAGTGGCAATGTCGTAGCAGCTGTGTTACATACCGCTATTGATTCTGTAGCATTACTTTTAAGCATGGTGCCATGGCCCAAAGCTTGGATGCGGTCCATCCAAGCCAGCACAGCGGGAGTTGCATCCAAAATTCCCGCTAGCGCAGGGATATTGCGGGTGAACCACAGGGAGTGGTAGATGGCAAAATCGGCAACGGTTGGAGTCGCGCCACACACAAAATCTTGCCCGTCGACCATGTTGGCAATACGGCGCAAATAGCTTTTGTAGGCAGGCGTGGCATCGGCGGGGCTCATGCGCGCAGCGCCTGCACGCATGGCTTGGCGGTCTTGCGCAAAGGCTTTGCCGGCCTCGGGCGGCGCGTCTTTGAACATGAATGCTGCGCCAGCGGGCGAAAAGTTGTAGGCCATGGCTGTCCAAAACAGCGTGCTGTCCGCCCACTGAGCCAATACACGGGCCGCGCCTTTGCTGCCTTCTGGGAACAGCGATTTTTCGGGTGCTAAATGCTCTAAAACGTCGCAAATCAAAGTGGTGTCACACACTATGTCATGGCCGATTTGTAAAACCGGAATGCGTCTGTAACCACCCGTGAGTGCCTGCAAATCTGCTTTGGGCATGATTTGCGGTTGGATCACGGATTTCCAGCTGAGGTTTTTATAGCCAAAAATAGCGCGTATTTTTTCGGCAAAAGGGCTGGTGGGGTAGTGGTGAAAGTGAAGGTCTTGCATGGTTTTTAAAGGTGGTTGGTAAGTAGAGTCATTTAATGTGGACTTGACCGGACGCAGAGGACGCAAAAATTACGCAAAGGGCGCAAAAAAGAATACAGAAATAAGACACCAAGGATTAAGCGCCCCTTACACGACGAGGGGCGAATATCAAAGCCAAGGTATCAGACATATCCCGAACCTCTGCACCAGCTAATGCGCCCTTCTCTTGCAGTATTCGGTGAAGCTCAGGCAAATGGTAATGCGGCACGGCGGGATACAAATGGTGCTCCAGATGGTAGTTCACATGGTGGGGGAAAAATATGGTTCTAAAAAGCCAATTGAGCACATTGCCGGATGTATTGTTGCTGCGTGCAGCAGTGAGCGGCGAGCTCAAGTCGGTTACTGCACCGTGTTCACAAATAGCACGCAGGCGCAAAATGGGTTGTAGCACCGTTACCAGTGGCAGCATCCACAACACGGCATACATGGCCAAGCCAGTCCAACCTCCCAACAGAAGCGCAACAAAGGGCGCAGCCGCATGAAAGGCAATCACCATGGCGCGGTCTCGCCGCGCGGCAGCACGCAAATCGGGCGAAGTGTCGTTCAGCGGGTTAATTGCGCCGCCCGTGTCTTCGTTGATGGCTGGAGCACCAAAAAAGTAGGCATAGGTTTTCCAAGCGTTCCAGCCTGTTAAATCCAGCAACAGCTTGCGCCACAAATAGGCTTTGCCGCGTGGATAACCGCCGTGAATGGCGGTGTCGGGGTCTTGCGGGCCATACAGGTTGTTGTGGTGCAAGCGGTGGGTGACGCGGTAGGTGCACATGCTCACGCCACCCGCCATGCCAATCATGCGGCCCGCCGCGTCGTTGAGGCTGCGGTTAGAAAACATGCGGTAATGCGCCGCCTCGTGCGACAGAATAAACAAGCCATGCAGCGCAATGCCGTTGGCCAGCACGCTTAAAACCACCCACGCCGTGCCCCATTGCCAAACACCAAAGCCTATGGCCAGCGCGATGAGGAGCAAAGTTTGTGCAATGCCCAGCAAAGACTTGGCATCCGAGAGCGTGGTCAGCGGTGCAAGTTCAGCCGCGCTCAAGAGCTTGCGGGCTGCCGCATTGCCTGCGCCCGGCAGAGCCCTTAAATCTTCTTTGAAGTCTTCGCCTTGCATGCCCACGCTCCTGGCTGTCAAACCAACTGAACCACTTGTTTGCCAAAGTTTTTGCCTTTTAGCAGCCCCAAAAATGCCTCGGGTGCGCTCTGAATGCCTTGCGCAATCGTTTCACGCGGCCTGAAAACGCCTGTGGCGACCAGCGTGCCCAGCTCTTTTAAAGCCTCAGGCCAAACTTCCATGTGTTCACTCACAATAAAGCCTTCAATTTTCAAGCGGCTCATCAAAATCAACGCGGGCGCAGCCAGCGGCATGGGCTGGCCGTCGTAGCCAGCAATCATGCCGCACACGGCTATACGGCCAAAAGCGTTCATGCGGGCGAGCACCACGTCCAAGATCCAGCCCCCCACGTTTTCAAAATAGCAGTCAATGCCATTGGGCGCCGCCGCCTTGAGCGCCGCATGGAGTGACTTGGCATCGCTGTGCGCTTTGTAGTCTACGCAGGCATCAAAGCCCAGCTCATTGACCACATAGTCGCACTTGTCTTGACCGCCCGCTATGCCCACCACGCGGCAGCCACGCGCCTTGGCCAACACCCCCACGGCGCTGCCCACTGCGCCACTGGCAGCGGTGACCACCACGGTTTCACCCGCTTTGGGGGCACAGATTTTGACCAAACCGTACCAAGCAGTCACGCCGGGCATACCCACCGCGCCTAAGTAATGCGACAGAGGAATGTGCGTGGTGTCGACCTTGCGCAAAGCGCCCAGCACATTGGCGTCGACCACACTGGCCTGCTGCCAGCCGCCCATGCCCACGACTTTGTCACCCACAGCGAATTTAGGATGTTTTGATTCCACCACCTCCCCCGCCGTGCCGCCAATCATGGGGGTGCCCAGCGGATGCGGATCTGCGTAGCTCTTGGAGTCGTTCATGCGCCCACGCATATAAGGGTCTAGGCTGAGGTAATGGTGGCGCACCAGCACTTGGCCGTCTTGCAAGGCAGGTGTGTCGACCGTAGCAAATCCAAAATTGGCAACACTAGCCTCCGCTTGGGGCCGAGAAGCCAACAAACACTGGGTATTTTTCATCTGAATTCCTTGGTTTAAAAAATGCTATTAAATATATAGCTAACTATGTCCATTTGACAGCGACAATGGCAAATTTCGTTGGTCAATCTGTAGAGATCACCTGCAGGGCATTTACACCGCGCCCCACAGCCAAGCGTTTGACATATTTAAAAGTTCCGGTGGCGTGCGAACACACGCGCCCCTCTGCGTCGCAAACTGTCCCCTCGGTAAAAGCCATCGTAGCCGTGCGGTGTATCAACCGCCCCTTTGCCAGCAATGCCCCGCGCGAGGCCTGCATAAAGCTGGTTTTCATCTCGATCGTTACCACGCCGATCTCGGTCGTGCCGTCTGGGTGTGCGCTGCGTGCAGCATGCGCCATTACGACATCGAGCAGCGTCATAGTAGCCCCGCCATGCACTACGCCAAAGCTGTTGCCATGCTCAGGCTGTGCTGCATAGGCTATTTGGGCTTCTCCCGCCCCATATTCGATGAGCTCGAAACCCAACAACTCAACAAAGGGAATATGGACAGAAAATTTCATACACCAGTTGGTAGCTTATCCGCCAGTGACGATGCTGACCCCGCCATCAACCGCCAACCACTGGCCCGTGATATGTTTACCTGCTTGGCTGGCGTACAGCAAACACAGGCCTTTTAGGTCTTCGTCATCGCCCAAGCGGCCAAGGGGAGCACCTTCTTTGAGCTTTTCTTCGCCCAAGGCTTTGAGAGTGCCCACAGTCATTTTGCTGGGGAAAAAGCCTGGGCAAATGGCGTTCACGCGGATGTTGTACTGGCCCCATTCGGCGGCCAAAGCGCGTGTGAAATTGATAACAGCGCCTTTGGAGGTGTTGTAGGCAATGGTGTGCATACCCTTGGGGTTGCCGCCCAGCCCTGCAATAGAGGCAATGTTAATAATTGCGCCATCGCGCTTGGCGATCATGCATTTTTTGGCAATTTGCTGGCTCAGAAGAAAGTAGCCCCGCACGTTCAAGTTCATCACCTTGTCCCACGCATCGGCTGGGTGGTCTTCGGCGGGGGAGCCCCAGGCAGCGCCAGCATTATTCACCAAAATGTCCACGCTGCCCAGCTTGGCCAGTGTTTCGTCGGCCAAACGGGTGATCTCGGTGTCTTTGGCGCAGTCAGCCGCAATGGAGTGCGCATCAATACCTGCCGCCTTGAGCTCGGCCACCGCCTCTTCCAAATCAGCCGCTTTGCGCGATGAAAGCATCACTTTAGCGCCCGCTTCGCCCAGCGCATGCGCCATTTGAAGGCCTAAACCGCGCGAGCCTCCGGTGATTAAGGCGTTTTTGCCAGTGAGGTCAAAAAGTGTTTGGATGCTGCGTGGGGTCATGGTGTTTGTCGATAAATGGTGGATAAAGCCAGCGCCTGAGTTACAGGCAGCTTATTTGTCTGGCATACGGGAGCGAAGATAAATCAAAAGCACGCCAACTGCTGTCGCCAAGCTGCCAGCAACGCAAATTTTCAAACCCAAATCAGTGTCGGATTGGGCAGCGGTGTAGCCCGTAATCAGGCTGAGCAAGCCGCCGTAAATCAGCGCCCAAGCCGCCGTGTGGATGCGGGCTAATGTTTTAGGTGGTGTTTCACCCGATTGTTTAAAAAAAGCCATGCTGATCGCTCCTTGTGGCACATGTTGCACCGCTGCCAAGTGGTCTGCGCATTAAACCATTCAAAACGCTTCTTCAGGCATGTTAGCGCATGTCATGTCACGGCTGGAAACGACCGACAACCAAGCACCAATTTTTGGCAGCTCATAATGGTAAAAATACCGCAGTGTCACCGTCATATGGTCATTGTTTGCTATGTTTTTAGTCATTTTAGCCAATGCCACATCCAACCAAATCCAGGCAATCACCACATGACCGAAAGCCTGCATATACGGTACCGCGTTGGGCAGGGCTTCCAGCGGATTGCCCGTTTGCCATGCCGCTTGGGTGGCTACGCCTACGTCGGCCCATGCTTTTTGCAATGCTTGGGCATAGGTTTGTAGCGCTGCAATTGGCGCAGCCTTGGCAGCAGTGGCCATGATTCGTGCGCCAAGCAGTTGCATGCCGCGCCCGCCCTCCATCAGCACCTTGCGGCCCAACAAATCCATGGCCTGAATGCCGTGGGTGCCCTCGTGGATCATGTTCAGGCGCTGGTCGCGCCAATATTGCTCTACCGGAAAATCGCGGGTATAGCCATAGCCGCCGTGGATTTGAATAGCGAGGCTGTTGGCCTCTAAGCAGTTCTCGCTAGGCCAGCTTTTGCTAATGGGCGTGAGCACTTCTAGCAAAATCCGCGCCTCGTCGGCCGCATCGGCAGCGGCGGTGTGTTGCTCGTCTACCAATTTGGCACAATACAGCTGCAGCGCCAGAGCGCCTTCGCAAACCGATTTTTGCGCCAGCAGCATGCGCTTGATGTCAGCGTGTTCAATTAACCGGACTTGGGGAGCGGAAGCATCCTTACCTCCAGCGCCCATGAGCCTGCCCTGCGGCCGATTCTTGGCGTAATCGAGCGAGGCATAGTAGCCCGCCAAACCCAACATGGTGGCGGCCAAGCCAATGCCAATGCGCGCTTCGTTCATCATGTGGAACATGCATTTAAGGCCTTCGCCGGGTTTGCCCACAAGGTAGCCCACGGCACCTGCGCCACCGCCATAGGGCCCGCCCCCTGCTCCACTGCCAGCAACTGGAAACTTACCCTCTCCAAAGTTCAGTAGCGTATTGGTCGTGCCCCGCCAGCCCAGCTTGTGGTTGAGCCCCGCCAGCGCCACGTCGTTGCGTACACCCGTGAGTTCTCCATGGGTATTTACCAGTTTCTTGGGCACGATAAACAGCGATATTCCCCGCACGCCCGCTACCAGCTTACCGTCTGCATCGGGTATTTTGGCCAATACGAGGTGGAT
>JANOYR010000097.1:0-6271 GCA_031428975.1 Polaromonas sp.
AATCCATATCGGCTGGGATCGGCACGATGCTCACCTCCATCGGCGTCCAGCTTGTGACACGATAGAGCCAATCGCCACCTTCTTGCTCCGGCGATTCCATGATGATTTTGTTGCGCACATAGCCCACCGAAAAGTTGCGCAAAATGCCATCTTGCACATCTTGGCGCACGCCTTTGGCCTGATCGCGGTTGCTCAGCGTTGCAGTGCAAATACCTTGGCCATTTTCAATGCGGGGCAGCTCACATACGCCAAGCTGATCTGAAACAGTCATAGACCAGTGCGTATCCAGCAAAGGCGCGCCGCGCTGCATGCGGCTCATGTCAATAGCCTCTGCGGAAATTTCTAGCGATTCTTTGTAAAAGCGATTGTTGACCCAGTCATATCGGCGAACAGCAGCGCCGGCGGCAAATACCAAATCAAATCGCAGCGCTTTGCCGCCCGATGCAGCATCTTCAGCACGCACCGCACGCACATCTGCTTGCAAGCCAGCAATTGGCATTGGATTTAAAACTGATGCGGCTTTTGGTGTGGTCATGCTGCAATCATCACAAAAGCTCTGTTTCAAAAACAGAAAAATTTAAGACAATTTTTAGATTGCAATGACGGGGAATTCTTTTTCCCGCGTAGCGCGGGTGCGGTGATGTGGCTTGGCTTTGGGATAGAGCAGCACTTTTGGTGTGATGCGCATGCGCTTGGGCATGGCGGCGGCGGTCAAGGCTTGGCGGTCAATCTCTTTGATCGCCTCGTCAATCGCTGCAATAAAACCTTGCAGCGCTATTAATGCAGGAGCAAAGCCGAGGCCTTGCAACGCAACAGCAAGTGGTGAGAGTGTGGCCATACAGCGGCCGGCTACGGCTGGCGTTGCACAATGGTGGTGCCGCCATTGGTGGCGATGCTTTGCACCACCGTGCCTGCTATGCGGGCAGTTTCAGTGACCACTAAGTCAGTGCCAATGACAAGGCCGTGAATTTTGGCAATTTCAATAATGCGGAGCAGCTCAGCCTGTAGCTCTGTGCGCACAGCGGTGGCAAGCGCTGGATAATCAACGCCGCCACTTGCAGCGCTGTTGAGTTTGTTGCCCATGGTGCCAGCGGCGTTGTTGTTGGCCGCGATTGCGCCCCACACCGCATCACGCAAGCCTTCGGGGGTGAGGTCTCCGTATCCCTTGATATTGGCGGCTAGGCTGCCAATGGCGGCTTGCAGAGCGCTTAGGCCGCTCGTGCCGCTTACGCTGGCCAGCATGGACGCAATAGCGCCAATTGCGCCTTGCAAATTGCCCGCCCCTGCTATGGCGGCGGCGGCTTCTAACTTACCAACAATTGCGCCTGTGAGGTTGCCCTGCCCGGTCAAAATGGCAACAGCAGAGACAACCAACGCCGCGATGGCGCTGGTGATGTTGCCTTGCCCGCTCAAAATAGTTTGCAGATTGGTCCCAAGCGAGCCGCTGCCAGCAAAGTTACCAGCGCCTCCCGCCTCATTGCGCGAGGCCAGCCCGCCTGATCGATTTGGCAGCAGCCATGCAACGCCAGCGCCATTGCCAAGCGGCGCAGATTCAAATTGGCTCACCCCTACCTCTCGCAACAAAGCGTTGCGCCAAGCGCCTGATTTGCAAAAATTAGGTGTGTCTTGCGCAAGGCTTGTGCCAGTTTGAAACCGGCCTAGCATCTTGTGCCCAAGCGCACCATTGCCGATCAGCACATTAACTCCACACGGTTTGGATTGCGCCGTAAAACGGGCTGTTGATTGGCGTGTTGTTGCCGGCGTACATCAGCCAATTGAGGCATGCGCCGTCGGGTATCACGGGCAAAGAAGGTTGCTGGTTTAAATAATCTCGCTCAGCAGGCACGCCCTGCGTGGTGAACGGCAAAGGCAGGCTGATTTCTTTAGCGTAAACGATGCACATTGCGCCCGAGCTCATGGAGGCGCTGAAGTTGATGGATTGGATGCTCAAAATCCCATTGTCTGCTGCTTGCAGCGGAATCCATGGGCCGTATTTGCCTAAGCCCGTGCCGCTGTATGCCACAACGCCTGCGGGCAGCGCATTGCCGACGACGGGAAGGGATGGCGCAGACGGCGTGAGCCTGCCTGTTGCGCCCGCCGGGTTGGTATACGTGAGCCGCACTGTGGGCGTTCCAGCGCCCATGAGCGCCACAGGAACGAGATAGGCCTTGACACCCCTGCCATCGGTGTAGCGCGGATAGGCTTGCGAGCCAATGATGGTTTGCTCTCCAACGATCGTGATGCTGCTGATCGGCACAAATCCGATAATGTCGATCAATTGAAACATGGCGGGCGCTGTGGTGCCGGATGCACTCCACACGGAGGCGCTTAGCAGGTTTTTTACCAAGGGCGCAACACTGCCGCCATGCGCGGGGAATGCGGCTGTGGCTGTTCCGGTGATGGTTTGTGCGGTGACACTTTGGGAATTGTTTACCGTGTACGAACCTCCGCTGTTTGCACCCGTGCCAGTGCCCAGCGCGGTGATGAATGTGCCTGCTATCACACCCGCTCCAGTGAGCGCTTGACCAACTGTGAAGCGGCCTGTGGCGTGCGTGGTGTCAGTAAACGTGGTGCCTGAAATGCTGCCACCGCCTGCCGCCGTGGTGGCGGTGGTGACGGTAGTTTCTGTGACGGGTTGAAAGGTCAAATTTGTGCCAGAGCCGATCAGCGCGTCAGCCTGCGGATTGCCCGCGCCTTTGAGCAAGTCATACCAAAAGCCCACCGCCTGCGCACTTAGCGTGAGTGCATTTTTGTTGATGGCTGTAATCAGCGTTTGGCCAGCGGAGAGCGCAGCAATCAGTTGATCTTGTGAATTGATTGGCATGTTTTAGCCCAGTATGGTTTTGATGTAGCCGTGAATGTTTGAGCCCGCGAGGTTGCCCGGCGGCATGCAAATCAAGTTGAGATAAGCATCTTTGGCAATGATGGGTGCTTTGCCTGCGTTTTGAAAATAATCAATTTCGTAAGGCGCTTGAAAATCACGAATTTGATGCGTGGCGATGGGCTTGACGAGCACGAGCGTCATGAGTCCGTAATCGCCGGAGCCCAAGAACTGAATGGATTCCACAAGCCGCACGCCTTTGTCAGCGCCTTGGAGTGCCATGAAAGGCCCAATGGAATTGAGCTGAGCACCGCCGCTCGTGATGACTGTGCCGATCACGCCTTGAGAATTTATGATGTGGGGCGGCGTGATGCGGCCTTGCACACCATCGCTGTTGGTGTAGGTCACTTGAAAAGATTGGCCACCAGCTTGACCGTTACTCACCACGCACATCATTTGCACGCCTTCGCCTGTGGCATGGCGGGGCAGGGCTTGGCTGGTAATCAGCGGCTGCGGGTCGAGCACCGATTCATCAAGCAGCGGATAGAAGCCTACATAATCAAGCAGCCACACAGGCAGTGGCGCAATGGCGTTGGCGCTCATGATGCAGAGCGTGCGGAGCTGCTCTATTTTGTCGGCTGGGTCAACGCAATGCGGCATGCCGGCATCGGTGGATTGCTTGAGTGGCGTGAACGTGTTGGCTGGCCCCACGTAGTAGTTTGGAATTGGATTGCCGGGCATGGTGCTCAGATCAAACCAGATGCCCGCGCCTGTGGTTTGTGTGGGCGACTTGCGCCACGTGCCAAAGCGCGTGAAGCCGTTGTCATCAGCTTGAGTGAATTGCTTAGCGTTGCTGAGCGGCATGAAAGGCTTTCATGATTTGCGCTATTGCAGCAATGCCGCGCTCCCAAAGTGAAGCAGTCTCAGCGCTGCCATGCCCTTCGCCCAGCAAATTACAAGTGCGCTCAGCAATGATGATTGAATTCGCATGTGTGCAGGTACGCACCACCACGCCATCTGCAACCGAGGCTTGCGCACCGCAATCTTTGCAAAAATACAGGTGCATTTATGACTCAGTGACTTGCAACGCACCGGCGCTGAATTGTGGCTGAATGTTTAGAGCAATCGCGAGCGATGCGGATAGTGCACCGGCGTAGAGCACATTACCAGCGCCGCTTACGGCCGTGCCTACAGCCACATGCGAAGCTGCTGCACCCGTAGCGCCGCATTGCGCAAATTGCGCCAGCGCGGTATTGACGGCCGTGTTGGCGGCCACCGTCCAGCCGGCGGGCGTGCGAGCAATGGGGATGCGCACATAGTTGGTGTAGGCCACTTCGTTGGTTGTTTGCGCATTGCCGATGCCAGGATCGGCGGTGTGCAGCGATACAAAAAGATTGGTCAGCGCTGCGGTCGAGGTGTTGTCTGCAATGTTTGGCCAGCCAGTGGCGTTGAAAATGAGTTGCAAAAGTCGGTTGCTGGTGTTGGTGCTTTTGGGCATGGCGGCTCCGGGTGGATTACTTGGTTTCGTGGTGCGTGACGGTGCGCAGAATTTCGCCCGTGGCGGCATCTCGTTCGTGTGTGGCCACAGATTTGACGGGCGAATTAACGATCACTTGCGTCTCGCCTGCTTGGGCGGTAACTTCGTTGGTGATGTTGACGATTGGCGCTTCAGAGCGCACCTCAATCGGCGTAGGATTAACGTGTACACGCACCTCGGGCGCAGGCGCGTGCAACACAACTTGCGCGGCGGGTAGCTCGTTGTGCACCTCGACGCGGGCAGGCTCCACCGTGACTTCAACTGGAGCGGTATGCAGATGGATGGTGGGTTGCTGGCTTCGACTCACCACTTCGCGCACACTGCTTTCAATGCCTGCGAGGCGGTGGTGCATGGCCTCGGCTTCTTCGCTGCGCTTAGGCGCTGTGGCGGGCGCTGCGGGCGGCGTGTTGCCTTGCTTGTAGCCTTGCAAAGCGAGCATGGTGTCTAGCATGCCCGATGCCTCCATCTGCTTGGCAAAAGCTGACCAATCGCTGATAAATTTCTTGGGCTCGTAATTGCGGCGGCGCAGTGCCTCAGGCCACGAATCTAGGCCGTTGGCGATGGCGGCTGCTTCGGCTTCAATGTCGGTTTTGGGGTCTACGTAATCCCATTTTGGCACTGACCACTCGAGGTTGACAGGCAGCGCTTGCGGAATAGCGCCCGAGTCGCGACCTGCTTCGATCGCCCAAGCAATGATTTTTTCAAGCATGGGAACAATGTGGTTCCACTGGTGGGCAGAAGCTGCGCGGCGCAGCTCAATGATTTTGACGCGGGTGTTTGAAAAGTTGTTTTGGCTGCCGTCGCCTGTCATTTGCTCATACGTGACGCCGAGGCCGCTGGCAATCAGGTGGGCTTCCCACTTCATCGTTTCAACGTAGCCCGGCGGTGCGCTTGGGGTGATGGTGGTGTAATCCATGCCCGGCGCACCCTGAATGATGCTGCCGCCAGAGAGCGTGCCGATAATTCCTGTAGCACTGCGGTCAGAGGTGCTGTTTTCTTCGTTGGTGGGCGGGGGCGGTGCTTCGCTTCCATCAAGGCGCTGGCTACCAATCACACCAAGGCGACTTTCAAGATTCTTTCGAGCGCGCTCAGCATCTTCATAGACGCTGACATCACGCACGCGAGCGATGACTGGATGCAGATCACTTACACCGCGCCCTTGGCCGGGGCGCTTGGGCACGTAGTAATGGATGATGGATTCTGCCGGTACGCGAACGCTGCCTCGCACTTGCGAAAGACTGACCATTTCGCCAGGGTGTTGGCTGTACAGCCAATAAGCGGCGGGCCTGCCAATTGCGTCGTATTCGATCCCGTTTACAGTCACGTTTGACGTGCCGCTTACCGCGCCTTGGCGAGATTCATCAAGCCAATCGATCTCCAAGACCTGCACTTGCACTGGCAGAGCCAAGCCATCTTCAGCGCGGCGACGGCGGCGGCGTATGAAGCATTCGCCATCGATAATGCTGGCTCGCTCGATCAGCGATGTGAGGGCGGCAAATTCAAGCCGGCCATCTGCATCGCATTCTTTGAAAAATTGCTTGAGTAGGGCTTCGATTTTGTCGCGTTGTGGCTGCTCATCGGGAACGCGCGGGAAGATGCCTTCGCCAATATGCGTGGCCACTTTTGCGTCTACCGCGCTTTTGACGTATGGCACATTTTCGTATTGGGCACGAGCGCGAAAACGCAGCTCTGCACCATCGGCCATGAGGTTGGCATTGGCGCTTGCGCCTCGGCGCTTGACAGACCAACCGTCTTTTTTGCTTGCGCCTTCATAGGCGCGGGTGGCAAAGTCAAGCTGGGCTCGGCTACGTATGCGGCGCAAAGCGATGCCGGGCGCAATGGCGCTTAGGGCGCGATCAAGCAAGTTAAGTTTTGGCGGCTTCATTCGCGGATCGTGGTAAAGGCGACGCGAT
>JANOYR010000098.1:0-22256 GCA_031428975.1 Polaromonas sp.
GTTTTGGCGCTCCTGTCCGACCGATTTGCGGTATGTCCGCCATGAGGGAGTGGCGGGAGAGCCAAAACGCTGCTCAGGCGCGCCAGAATAAGCAGTTTCAAAAGCTGAACAAGATCTCTAAACAAACAGTGCTAGGGTTTGTCCCCAATGCACGCTGTTACTTATGGGTTAATTTGCGCCCGTAAAGGCCAAAAGCTCCCGTAACTGGCTGGTATCACTTGGTAGAATTCAGCCGATTGCGCTGATGGCGCTGTTTTGGGTCGGGTTAGGTTTGATTGCCACCCCCTGCAATTTTTACCGCTTTGGCTTTACCCGCTTACACCCTGCTCCATGTCTGCTGCCGCCGCTTCCCAAGCCCCCCTGCTATTTATTCGACCCATTGGATTCAATGCCGCCGAATCGATGGCGATAGCGCTGCTGATGGAGCAACTGAGCGATGCCAGCGTTCGCTGGCGCTTGCCTCCGCCTGGCGTTGCGCCTGATGCCTATATTGCCCACATACGCTGCCTGCTGCACACCCAGCAGATGAACGCGCCCATTACCCAAACGGCGCAGGCATTGGCCATTGGCCAAGCGGCAGATGGGTTTTATGCCTTAGACAGCGGCCTTTGGCAAAGCCCAGAGTTCGCATCGCAGTCGGCTTCGCCGCCCTTGGTGGCCTCCATCACCCAGCCCGACATGCTGTCCACGTTCAGTGGCTCGGCGCATGCTTTGGCGGGCTTGCATTTGGACCCGCAATACCTGACGATGGAGCCCCACGCTTACTACCGTGGTGCCCCCCTGTGTTTGATTGGCTGCGAGTCCGACTCCGCACACACTTGGGAAGCGCCCCATGCCGAGACACGCCAGCAACTCCAAAACACGCTGCAAGACATGCTGCCCTTAGTCGACCACTTGCGGGTGGCATTTCGACTGGGCCAGATCGCCATTGCGCACAAAGCGAAATGGGATCTGCAACAATTGGTTTTGCAAGACGGCGACCATACCGTCGCAGTCATCCAAACCCGCGATTGGCAGATTCATCTAAGCCCCAACGCCACCGCACTGGCTGTTGAACGCGCAGAAATCCGCAGCATTGGCCTATTGCCCAGCTTTGAGACCCCCGGGCACGAGCAACTGCCCATTGAGTCGGTGCTATGGGTTTACGCCCAGCGCTGTGAAGAGGCCACGCTGACCAAGATCTGTGGTCCAGAGTTGCTGCGGCAAAAACTCACCTTGCGCAGGCCAGCCCTGATGTCCAACGCCCAAATGGGCCGCCACTGCACCAGCATTCTTCGCCGCATTGACATGCAGCCCATGACCGCAGACGAACTAGAGGCCATGCTGCGCATGAGCCGCCCCAGCCTGATGCGGTCCTTGGTCAGCCTAGCCATCACGCGGGTGATCGCGCCCGAGTCGACCCCCGACATCGGGTTTAACTGGACAAAGCGTCTGGGAAACTGGTTGCACCACTGGCAGCAGGGCGCGCGCCAAAAATAGCCGTCCCCACGCGCACCATGGTGGAACCAGCGCCCACCGCTTGCGTAAGGTCGGCACTCATGCCCATTGACAGCGTATCCAGTGCAACGCCTGCTTTCACTAGGCTCTGAAAAAGCCGAAGTGTCGCAGTGTGTTGGTCTTGTATTGCTATATTTTTTATAGTTTTTTCAGGGTCAGGAATGGTCATCAAGCCGCGCAGTTGCAAACGCGGCAAGTTTTGAATGGCGCGGGCCAATGCCAAAACATCTGCCGGTGCCACACCCGACTTGCTGACTGCCCCGTCAATATTGACTTGGATGCAGACCTGCAAGGGGGGCAGGTGCGCAGGCCGTTGGTCATGCAAACGTTGGGCAGTTTTGAGGCGATCCACCGTCTGCGCCCAGTCAAAATACTCGGCCACTAGACGCGTTTTGTTGCTTTGAATCGGGCCAATACAGTGCCATTGGCTGCCGCTTGGTGTTTCCCCCGCAGCCTCCCAAGCGCGTATTTGCGTGATTTTGTCGACCGCTTCTTGGATGTAGTTTTCGCCAAAAGCACGCTGCCCGCACAGGATTGCCTCGCGCACAGCGGCAGCAGGCATCATTTTGCTGACAGCCAAAAGCATTACTTCGCCCGAACTGCGCCCGTGCGAGGCGCAAGCTGCGCCAATTTGCGCCCTGACCTGCGCGATATTTTCTGAAATCTTGCCCATAACGGGTATATTCTGACACAAGCTATGCCCCTCTAATCCCCCAAGAGACGAACTCACGAGACCGCTGCTATGGATATCACCCAACTTCTTGCATTCAGTGTCAAAAACAAAGCCTCTGACTTGCATTTGTCGGCGGGCTTGCCTCCGATGATTCGCGTGCATGGCGATGTGCGCCGTATCAATGTCGACCCACTGGACCACAAGCAGGTGCATGCCATGGTGTATGACATCATGAACGACACCCAGCGCAAAAACTACGAAGAGTTTTTAGAAGTGGACTTTTCTTTTGAAATTGAAGGCTTGGCACGTTTTCGGGTCAACGCCTTCAACCACAACCGTGGCGCAGGCGCGGTACTGCGGACTATTCCCTCAAAAATCTTAACCTTAGAGCAACTCAATGCGCCCAAGATTTTTGGTGAACTGGCGCTCAAACCGCGCGGCATGGTGCTCGTAACGGGTCCCACGGGCTCTGGCAAATCCACCACACTGGCCGCTATGGTCAATTACCTCAACGAAACCGAATACGGCCACATCCTGACGGTGGAAGACCCGATCGAATTCGTCCACGAATCCAAAAAATGCCTGATTAACCAACGCGAGGTGGGCCCGCACACCATGAGTTTTGCAGCAGCGCTCAAGTCGGCGCTGCGCGAAGACCCCGACGCAATTTTGGTCGGCGAGATGCGCGACCTAGAAACTATTCGACTGGCCATGACCGCCGCTGAAACGGGCCACTTGGTGTTTGGCACCCTGCACACCTCAAGTGCCGCCAAAACCATTGACCGCATCATTGACGTGTTTCCGGCTGACGAAAAAGAGATGGTGCGCGCCATGCTTTCAGAATCGTTGCAAGCGGTGATCTCCCAAACCCTGTGCAAAACCAAAGACGGCACAGGCCGCGTAGCAGCCCACGAGATCATGATGGCCACCGGCGCTATCCGCAATTTGATCCGCGAAGCCAAGGTGGCGCAAATGTACTCGGCCATCCAAACCGGCAGCAGCGTGGGCATGCAAACCTTGGACCAAAACCTCACCGACTTGGTCAAGCGCAACATCATCAGCCCTGCTGAAGCGCGTGGCAAAGCCAAGATTCCCGAGAACTTCGTCGGATAAATTAACAACGAAAGGAAGGTGTTCTCATGGAACGCGACCAAGCCTCGAAATTCATCACCGACCTGCTGCGCCTGATGCTCAGCCGCAATGGCAGCGATTTGTTCATTACCGCAGAGTTTCCGCCCGCCATGAAGGTCGACGGCAAGGTCACCAAGGTATCGCCCCAGCCGCTCACTGGCCAACACACCTTGGCGCTGGCGCGCTCCATCATGAACGACAAGCAGTCGAGCGAGTTTGAGCGCACCAAAGAATGCAATTTTGCGATTTCACCTCCCAGTGTGGGGCGCTTTCGGGTCAATGCTTTCATTCAACAAGGCAAGGTGGGCATGGTGTTGCGGACTATTCCTGCGGTGTTGCCCACCATCGACGGTTTGGGTGTGCCCCAAGTGCTCAAAGACGTGGTGATGAGCAAACGTGGCTTGTGTATTTTGGTGGGTGCGACGGGTTCGGGCAAATCCACCACGCTGGCGGCTATGGTGGATTGGCGCAATGAGCAGTCTTATGGCCACATCATCACCATCGAAGACCCTGTAGAGTTCGTCCATGCCCACAAAAACTGCGTGGTGACCCAGCGAGAAGTTGGACTGGACACCGATTCTTGGGAGTCCGCCCTGAAAAACACCCTGCGCCAAGCGCCAGACGTGATCCTGATGGGCGAGGTGCGTGACCGCGAAACCATGGAGCACGCCATTGCCTTTGCCGAAACTGGCCACCTTTGCATGTGCACCTTGCACGCCAACAGCGCCAACCAAGCGCTGGACCGTGTGATTAACTTTTTCCCCGAAGAGCGGCGTGCCCAGCTCTTGATGGACTTGAGCCTGAACATGAAGGCCATCATCTCGCAGCGGCTAGTGCCGCGCCAAGACGGCAAGGGCCGCGCTGCGGCAGTAGAGATCATGCTCAACACCCCCTTGATTTCTGACCTGATCTTCAAAGGCGATGTCTCTGAAATCAAAGAAATCATGAAGAAAAGCCGCAATTTGGGCATGCAAACTTTCGACCAAGCGCTGTTTGATGCCTATGAATCCAACGCCATCAGCTACGAAGACGCACTGCGCAATGCGGACTCAGTGAACGACCTGCGCCTGCAAATCAAGCTCAACTCCCAACGTGCCAAAACCTCTGATTTGGCGGCAGGGACTGAGAATATGGCCATTATTTAACCCTTTACTCTACCCTTTACTCCCCCCTTACACCCCACTTTACACCACACTATGAGCGCAATCAATTCCAAAACCTACGATGCCACTCCCGCTAAAAATGTCGCCTTTTTAGGCCTCGGTGTCATGGGCTACCCTATGGCAGGGCATTTGGCTTTGTCAGGCCATTCAGTGACGGTTTACAACCGAAACGCTGCTAAATCAATAGCGTTACATGACCAATTGACGGCGACATCTGCCATAAAAACTGCAAAAACGCCGCGTGAAGCGGTAGCGGGCGCTGACATGGTGTTTTGTTGTGTGGGCAATGACAACGACTTGCGCTCCGTAGTCTTGGGCGCTGACGGTGCGCTAGCGGGTATGCAAGCGGGCGCAATTTTGGTTGACCACACCACCGCTTCTGCCGATGTTGCACGCGAAATCTACGCCGCCGCCAAGGCTTTGGGCCTGCACTTTGTGGACGCGCCCGTCTCTGGCGGCCAAGCGGGTGCCGAAAACGGCATGTTGACAGTGATGTGCGGCGGCGATCAGGCTGCGTTTGATGCGGTACGCCCCGTGGCCATGTGTTTTTCGCGCGCTTTCACGCGCATGGGCGAGTCTGGCGCTGGACAATTGACCAAAATGGTCAACCAAGTGGCGATTGCAGGCTTGGTACAGGGCCTGTCTGAGGCGGTGGCATTTGCACAAAAAGCCGGGCTCGATGCTGGCCTGGTGCTCGACGTGATTGGCAAGGGTGCAGCGCAAAGCTGGCAAATGGACAACCGTGGCAAAACCATGGTGGCCGACAAATTTGACTTCGGTTTTGCGGTGGATTGGATGCGCAAAGATCTGGGCTTGGTACTCGACGAAGCCAAGCGCAACGGCGCAAAACTCCCCGTGACGGCCTTGGTAGACCAGTTTTATGCCGACGTGCAAACCATGGGTGGCCAGCGCTGGGATACTTCTAGCCTGATTCGCCGCTTGAAATAAGCCACTTCTGCGACAATTGGGCGGTGAATATACCCAACCTTATCCAAACCGTCCTGATTTATGCACTGCCCGTGCTGTTTGCCATCACCGTGCACGAGGCCGCCCACGGCTACGCTGCGCGGTATTTTGGTGACAACACCGCATGGTCGCTAGGGCGCATTACCCTCAATCCCATCAAGCACATCGACCCTTTGGGCACGATTGCCATGCCACTGCTGCTGTATTTCGCCACCGGCGGCAGTTTTTTGTTTGGTTACGCCAAGCCCGTGCCGGTGCGCTGGAGCAATTTGCGCAACCCCAAGCGCGACATGGTTTGGGTAGCGCTGGCGGGGCCCGCTGTCAATTTGCTACAGGCACTGGTTTGGAGTGTGGTGTTGTACCTCCTCATTGGCATGGGCGTCGATGAGAAATTCTTCCTCGAAATGTGCAAGGCTGGCGTGCTGGTCAATGTGGTGATGTGTGTGTTTAATCTATTTCCTGTCCCGCCACTGGATGGTGGCCGCATTTTGGTAGGCTTGTTGCCTTACAAACAGGCCGAACTCGTCTCGCGCATAGAGCCTTACGGATTTTTTGTGGTGATGGGTTTGGTCATTGCTGGCGTGCTCAGCACCGTCTGGATGCAGCCCATGATGGGCTTGACTTATGGGTTTTTAGACCTTGTATTGACCCCTTTGCAATTTTTAGTGCGTTAGAGCCATGAACACCGCCTCTGCAAACTCAGACACCGCTAAGCCTGCCACGCAGCGCGTGCTCACGGGTATCACCACGTCGGGCACACCGCATTTGGGTAACTACGTGGGCTCCATACGCCCCTCGGTGCGTGCCAGCCAAAACGCCCATGTGCAAAGCTATTACTTTCTGGCCGACTACCACGCCCTGATAAAAATCGGCGACCCTGCCCGCGTGCAGCGCTCTACCCTTGAAATTGCCGCCTCATGGCTGGCCGCAGGTGTTGACCCTGAACGTGTCACGTTTTACCGCCAATCCGATATTCCTGAAATCCCAGAACTCACCTGGTTGCTCACCTGCGTCACGGGCAAGGGCGTTCTCAACCGCGCCCACGCCTACAAAGCCAGTGTCGACAAAAATACGGCTGCGGGCCAAGACCCAGACTCAGACGTGACGGCGGGATTATTCATGTACCCCGTGCTGATGGGGGCTGATATTTTGATGTTCAATGCCCACAGCGTGCCCGTGGGGCGTGACCAAATTCAGCACATTGAGATGGCACGCGACATGGCGAACAGCTTTAACCACCGCTACGGGGCGCATTTTGTCATGCCGCAAGCGGCCATCGAAGAGTCGGTGGCGACCCTGCCCGGGCTTGATGGCCGCAAAATGAGCAAGAGTTACGACAACACCATTGCGCTTTTTGCCCCCCGCGCACAACTCAAAAAACTCATCGCGGGGGTTGTCACCGATTCCAAGCTCCCGGGCGAGCCCAAAGACACGGCTGGCAGTGCGCTCTACCAAATCTACCAAGCCTTTGCCAGCGAGTCAGAAACTCTGGCCATGCAAAAAGCCTATGCGGACGGCATCAGCTGGGGCGATGCCAAACAATTGCTGTTTGAGCGAATCGATGCTGAAATTGCACCGATGCGTGCCGCATACGAAGACTTTATGGCACATCCGGCCAAAGTAGAGGCCATTTTGCAAGCGGGTGCAGCCAAAGCACGCCTGCAATCTACCCCCTTCATGCACACGCTGCGTGAAGCGGTGGGACTAAGAGCTCTCCAGACGATTACCGCACCAAACAGCAGTACCAAGGCCACCAAAGCGGCCAAGCCACAGTTTAAACAATACCGTGAAAACGATGGCCAGTTTTACTTCAAACTGGTGGATGCACAGGGCATGCTGCTATTGCAGAGTAAGGCTTTTAGCGCAGCCCGTGAGGCAGGGCAATTGATTGCTAAGTTACAAACTTCTGGCATGGCGGCGCTGCCAGAGGCATTCGCCATGCTAGAGCCTATTGATCCGGCGCTGCATGCTGCGCTGGCCTCGGCTTTAACAGTCACCTCAGAGTAACTGTGACTTACCGCACATAATTTTGCAATACTTTAGTAATATGTGGTGCGATATCCTCATATTCTGCTGTTATTTTTGTCAAAATTCACATGAATATGCGGTGCTTCATTCGCTAGTTGGTGCATAAAGATGTATCCTTAGGGCTTACTGCAACGGCATTTCACAAGCTGTTACAAAACCAAGGCCAGTGAGTTGATATGAATATATTTATAGTGGATGACCACCCATTGATGCGCGAAGCCATTGTGATGCTGGTACGCCGTATCAGCCCGCAGTCCACCATCGTAGAGCTCGACCGCATGGCCGTGATTGAAGCGGCAGTTGCAGAGCATGGCATGCCTGACTTGATCTCGCTTGACCTCAAACTGCCCGACACGCACGGTGTCTCGGGTGTTCGTGAGCTCAAGAGCAAATACAAGAACATTCCCGTTGTGGTGCTATCGTCTTCTCCAGCGTCCGAATACGAAGATTTGGCGATGGAAGCGGGGGCTGATGGTTATATCGAAAAATCAGCGGGAGCCACCGAGATTTCCAGCATGCTGCGCAGCTTCTTGATGCTCGACACCGATCAGGATGTTGATGCGGGCCCTGGTAAGCTCTCAAAACGCCAAAAACAATTGCTCATTTTGCTAGACCAAGGCTTGAGTAACCGCGAAATTGCCGAAAAGCTGGGCATCAGTGAACACACAGTGAAAGTGCATTTGTGGCGTTTGTTTCGACGATTGGATGTTAAAAGCCGCACACAAGCCACGCATTGGGCACGCGGACAAGGATTTATTTAAAGTCCTCGCCATCGGCGTAATCGCCGCTAGGCAGTTCTCGGCACAGGCTGCTGTTTGCTACGCGTTTGGTAATGGGCACTGAAATGCGCACCGCTGTTCCTCTGCCCACATACGACCGCAGCGATATTTCATGCCCCATTGCAGCGCAGAGACGATTGACTATCGCCAAGCCTAGGCCAAAACCATCGCCAGTCCCCGAATGGCTGGACGCTTTGTAAAATTCTCGAAAAATATGCGGCAAATGCTCTGCGCCAATGCCCACACCCGTATCGCGCACCTCAATCCACATATCTTCGCCGCGTTTGCGGGTGCTTAGCAGCACCGCGCCCTTGTCTGTATACCGAATTGCATTGCCCACTAAATTGCCTACGATGCGCCGAATCAAAATCGGATCTGTCCAAATATAGGCGGCCTGAACATGCAACCGTAATTCCAAGCCCTTGGCCTTGGCGCTTGGTTCAAACTGCAGTTTCAAATCGTTCAAGACTTGGCTTACAGGCACCTGCTCAAATTTGGGGGCTACCCCATTGGCTTCGATTTTTGCAAAATCAAAGAGGCTGTTAAACAGCGCATTCACCGAGTCGGTGGCTTGCAAAATTTTAGGTATCACCTCGGTGACTAGGCTGGGCTCGCTGCGTAACCAATCGGCATAAAAAGCCAACGCATGGACCGGTTGCCTCAAGTCATGGGTCGCATTGGCCAACAGCCTGTCTTTAATTTGCACCGCTTCTATTGCGGCTTGCGACCGCTCGCGCAATGACGCAATCAGCTGCTCGTTGTCGTATTGCAGCTCGTAGCCACGACGCTGCACCGTGTGAAAACGCTTGCCCATGCGCCGCAACAAGCCCCAAAAAAATACCATCAAAAAAATAAGTCCAAGGTCATGCCATTGCATGGGGCGATCCGGTGTGGAATATACAAACCAAGCCACAGCCAACACACTGACGCCGCAAAGTCCATCGATGTAAGACTCAAATACGCGGATGCGGGACGACATCAAACCCACAGCCGAAGAGGCCATGCCAACCAACACCAACATGCATAAAAACTGGTTGTCTACGGGGACTTGGTTAATATAAGTGAACATCAATCCAGACCAAAGCATGCCGCTGACAGGCCATGTCCAGACATGCCGCGAGAAAAACCGCTGCAACGCCATGCCCCGATTGCCGCTAAAACCCGCGCGGTAACGCACGATGATCCACCATCGGTACGCAGCCATCACGCCAATTAAAAGCGTCCAGCATGCAAGGGTGAGGCTTGGCACAAATCCAGCTAGGCTTGCCAGCGTTACAGGCACAGCCGCAAGCAATGCAAGCAGCGCGGTCACCGAATTGGCAATAAAAGTGCGGGTTAACTGCAGATCGATCCATTCGCTGCGGCTTAGATTTTGGGTGAGAAACCCATCAGAATCAGCAAGCGTTTGCACCTCCTGTGGGACTGGAGGCGATGCTACGAAACGGGAGTCAAATTCGATCTTGGGCATGCATCAGATTTTGATATGCTGGCGGAGAGGGTGTCCGCCATACTGGTGTTCAAATACGTTTTTAAATATTCGCGAAGTGCTTATAAGTCGTTTATTTTATTCAATATAAAATAAAACCTGTTCAGATGTGTTCATAACCGTTCATCTCCAATCTTAAATTTTGCGGGTACACTTGCGGGTACACGAAATGCAGCTTTGTGCCTTGATGAACCTATTATGCCCGCATTAGCCAACACCACCGATACCCGTCTTCGGCAAGCCAAAGCCAGACTCAAGGACTACCGTATTGGCTGCGGTTCTCAGCTGTTCCTTCGCATCACCCCAGCGGCCATGAAGTACTGGCAGCTTCGTTATTACCGCCCCGATGGTCGCGAAGCCCTGCACCAGTTTGGCTGCTATCCAGAACTGTCGCTGGCTCAAGCGCGGATGAAAGCCACCGAGCTTTTGTCTGAGCTTGCCCAAGGCATCGACCCGGTGGTGGCCAAGCGCCAGCGCATCGCCCAAGCTTTGGGCGATCAAATGCACTTTGACCTATGCGCTCTACAGTACATAGAGGCCAAACGCCCTGAATGGAAAAACCCCAAGCATGCCCAGCAATGGACCAATACTTTGGCCAGCTATGCCAGCCCTGTCTTTGGCCATGTACCGATCAGCCAAATCGGGGTCGAGTTGGTCATGCAATGCTTAGAACCTATTTGGTTAGAAAAAAATGAGACCGCTAGCCGCTTAAGAGGCCGCATTGAATCTGTGCTCGACTGGGCCAGAGCGCGGGGGCTGCGCAGCGGCGACAACCCCGCCGCATGGAAAGGCGGTTTGCAAAGCTTATTGGCCGCACCCAGCAAAGCCCAGCGGGTGGTAAGCCATCCTTCTATGCCTTATGCGCAATTGCCTGCATTCATGCAAGCGCTCCAGCAGCGAGAGGGCGCAGGCCCTCGGGCCATGATGCTGCTGATTCTCACCGCTTGCCGCTCTGGCGAAGTGCGTGCCAGCCGATGGAGCGAGTTCAGCACCCACGTCTGGACGATTCCCGCAGAGCGCATGAAGGCCAAAATCGAGCACCGTGTGCCATTGAGCGTTCAGGCGCGTGCGCTGCTGGCCAGTATCCGCACATCTAGCGGCTCTGCCTTCACTTCGGATGCCCACTCAAATGCAGATTCAGACTGGTTATTTACTGGGAGCAAGCAGAGCCAGCCTACATCCGACATGACGATGACCAAGCAGCTCGAACGCATGGGCTTTGGGCAATATACCGTGCATGGCTTTCGATCGAGCTTTCGGGTGTGGTCTGCCGAGCAAACCCAGTATCCGCGCGAAGTATGTGAGCACGCGCTGGCGCACAAACTGCCAGACAAAGTCGAGGCTGCTTATATGCGCAGCGACTATTTGGACAAACGGGCGTTGTTGATGCAAGACTGGGCTGATTTTTTGCTGGGTTCGGCTTGATTATTTATCTGTTCCATGCGCGCTTTGAATGCTCGCTTGATCGACGGCAGTCAATTGCTTTCAGGCCACGTAACACATGCCCTGAAAATGTTATACTTAAAATATAATATTCATACTTTATTGCAAAATGCAAACTTACACCACCAATTTACGCAAAGTCGGGGGATCTGTCATGTTGGCTGTGCCGCCTATTTACCTTGAAATGTTGCATTTAGAGCCAGGGTTTGCCGTGGACATTTCCGTGCGCGAGGGGCGTTTGATGGTAGACCCCAAACCACGTCCTCGCTACACCCTAGACCAATTATTGGCAAATTCAGATTACTCACAAAAACAAACACCGCAAGAACGCGAATGGATAGATGCTCCATCGGTTGGCCGCGAGTTATGAAACGTGGCGATATTTACATGGTCTCACTGGATCCAACAGCAGGAAGGGAGCAGCAAGGTAGTCGTCCCGTATTGATCGTATCGCCAACGGCATTCAACATCGCCACGCAACTGCCCATCATCTGCCCCATCACCAATGGGGGCGATTTCGCGCGACGCATTGGTTTTGCTGTCCCCATCACCGGAATCAAGACAACGGGTGTTGTGCGTTGTGACCAACCGCGCGTTTTGGATTTGAGCGAGCGGCATGCACGGCGCGTCGAAGCGCTCCCAGATCAACTCATGGCTGAAGTTTTGGCGCGCCTCGCACCTCTTTTTGAGTAACGGATCCCATTCAGGGCCAGATTTGCAGTTGATAGTCTTCTGGGCGTTATTTTTTGCGTGAGCGAATTAGTCAATTCCGCCCACCCCAGTTCCCACCCTTCGCATCTGTTCAAAACCGCGATTTGCATTCCACGCAATCCATGAGATCTTGGTTGTATCAGATACCGCTGCATGTTGCAGCGACTGATACCGAAAGATGCTTATATGACTACTCTCAACTCGACCCCCAACACCTCTCCCGCTACTACGGACATAGCTGATGCTATGCCTGTCTCACCTCCTGCTCTATCGGAGCAAACCTTGCCAGAGACACAAGAAGCGCAAAAAATGTCTGACGCTGACTTGTTGGAAGCCTTGTACGACTTCACACAAGACCAAGTATGGCACCCTGCTACGCAGCCACCCAAAGATCAATACTTGTTTGGTCGACTGGCCTGCACGCGTATGGTCGAATTTAAACCCCGTGCAGCGATGCGGCTGGAGCGCAACCGCCAATTGCAGCTGTATTTGGAATGCTGCACGCTGTATCTGGCCAGCAAGCATGAGCCGTTCACACTGGCGGCATGCCAAGCCTTGATCAGCAGCACCGAGGCTCAGTTGGCGCATAGCCAAGGGCAGCTGGAGGTTCAGTATGATTTGCAAAAGTTGATAAACCGTGCGTCTGCATTTGTCTTGGACGAGATGCGCCGCCATGGGGACTGGCAAAGTGTTGAACTCTCAGTGTCCGACGATGTGCGCACTTTTTTGCAGCAGCTGAACGTGACCATGCCGCAAGATATACGCCCAGTAGAAGCGATGGCCTTGATTGCTGAGCAGTGGGTCAGCTTGGAGCGCAGCATCACGCAGCTGACCATGGAGACTTTGCGCAGCCGCTTGGAGATCAGTCGACTCACGCTATTCCTAAAAATGGGGCAGCATCTGGCTGCTGAGGCGCTGGCAATGGATGACTCGCGCTATATGCACGACAGTGACGAGATGACGCATCCGGCAGAGGTGGTGATGCGCAACTGTGCAAACGATCCGTTTTTGGAGCGCTGGCCTTTGGATTCACAAAGGCCATCGATGGAGGCAGTGATGGGCAAGCATGGCGAAGTTGTGCCGTTCACACAATAGTGCTGTGGTCTAGGACTGTAGAATTCGCCCATTGCGGGCGCAGTCCTAAGCCCAAGGGGAGTATTTTTTGTCAACCATATTATCGAGTTACACGACTCCAACCTTGATTTGGGCTCTTGGCAGCCTATGCGCCTTGCACCGCAAAGCTTTCTCACCAGAACTCATAGCCCGTGAGTTTCCACCACAGCCCGATGGCGTGCAGCCCGCATCTAGCCTCATTCGTGCAGCACGTCAATTGGGTTTTAGGGTCAAAGTCATCAACACCAGCGCAGTCAAGGCACTTAAGCTTCCTTTGCCCTTGTTGGTAGAAATTAAGAACAACGGTTTCAGTGTGGTTGAGCCTACAGATAAAAATCCAAGCGGTCAGCCCATCACCGACACATCCCCCAGCCTAGCCCTCATCACCGCCAGCACTGTCGCAGGCGCGGTGCTCTTTACCGCTGGCAACAACCAGCCCGAAACCATAAGCACCGAAGAATTGGGCAAGCGCCTCACTGGCCAAGCATGGTTGTGCAGCCCAGAGCCAGAGGCCAACACCGACCCAGACAGCCCCGAGGGGCAAAAATCCGGTGTCAGCCAGCAGTTTGGATTTAAGTGGTTTGTGCCCGAGCTCTTGCGCCATAAAAAGATTTGGCGCGACATCTTGCTCGCTTCCCTGTTTATTCAAATCGTCGCCCTTACCACGCCCCTGTTCACCCAAGCCATTATTGACAAAGTGGTGGTGCACCGCACCCAAAGCACCCTGATTGCTATTGGCTCGGCCATGGTGCTATTTATCTTGTTTAATGCCGTGCTAAGTTGGGGCAGACAATATCTGGTGTTGCACACGGGAAACAGAGTAGACGCAGTGCTGGGCGCAGCCGTGTGGGCGCATTTGCTCAAGCTCTCGCCCAGCTACTTTGCCCAGCGCCCCACTGGCGTGGTGGCCGCCCGTCTGCACGCGGTGGAAAATATCCGTGAATTTGTATCGGGCGCAGCCGTGAGCTTGGTGCTAGACATGCCGTTTTTACTGATCTGTTTGGGCGTGATGCTCTGGTACAGCGTCACGTTGTCGGCCATTTGCGTGGGCATTTTGCTGCTCATTGCGATTGCCAGCGTCATCATGGCCCCCATTTTTCAGCGCCAGCTGAATGACCAGTTTTTGCTGGGCGCACGCAACCAAGCCTTCGTCACCGAGCACATCGCAGGCTTTGAAACCGTTAAATCCCTGCAAATGGAGCCCCAGCTCAACCAGCGCTACAGCGGCTACATCGCCAGCTTGCTGGCCAGCAGCTTCAAAACCAAGCAAATCGCCAACAGCTACAACACCTTTGCCACCACCATGGAGCAGGTGATGACACTGGCCATCTTGATCATGGGCGCCTACACCGTGATGACCGTACCCAGCTTCACCGTGGGCATGCTGGTGGCGTTTCAAATGTTTGCTGGCAAGCTCAGCCAGCCCGTGCTGCGCATAGTCGGGCTGTGGACGCAGTTTCAGCAGGCCAGCCTGTCGGTGCAGAGGCTGGGCGACGTGATGAACGCCCCCACCGAGCCCTACAGCCTCACGCCTCAGCGCACGGGCGAGGGGGCTGGTCAAATCAGCATCACAGGCTTGGGCTTTCGCTATGGAGATGACCGCCCGCTTTTGTACACCGATTTGAATTTGAGCATAAGCCCCGGCCAAACCATCGCCATCATGGGGCCCAGCGGCTCTGGCAAAAGCACACTGGCCAAGCTCTTGCTGGGCTTTTACCAGCCCACCCAAGGCAGCATACAAATAGACGGCATCGACACCCGCAACCTCAGCGCCAACGAGCTACGCGCTTACTTTGGCGTAGTGCCGCAAGAAACAATTTTGTTCAGCGGCACCATATTAGCCAACTTACAAGCTGGCAACCCTAGCGCCACATTGCAACAAGTATCTCAAGCTGCCAAAATGGCAGGCATCCACGAAACGATTGAGCAGCTACCCCAAGGCTACCAAACCGAAATTGGCGAGCGTGGCTCAGGCCTATCGGGCGGCCAAAAGCAGCGCCTAGCTATAGCACGCGCCCTGATCAAACGCCCCAAAGTCTTGGTCTTCGACGAGGCCACCAGCGCACTAGATTCCGATACCGCCGAGAGCTTTGGAGCTACCGTGAACCAACTCAAAGGCAAAGTCACCATGCTGTTCATTACCCATGCCCTGCCAAAAACGCTGCGGGTTGATGGGGTGCTGGAGATTGGGAAGAAGTAACTCAACATAGCAAACGCAGAAATTCGCAATTGCCTTACCTTTATGTAAGGTGTATAGTAATGTATTCATTTAAGCCTTTAACAGCCATGCTAGCCGCCACCATCACATCCAAAGGCCAAATCACCATTCCAGCGTCCATTCGCCAAGCGCTCAATTTAGGTGCTGGTGACCGCATCGCATTCAGCGAAACTAGTCCAGGCTGCTTCGTTTTTAAACCTGAGCAAAAAACGACTGTTACAGCACTCAAAGGTATCTTTGGCGCAACCCAAAAATCTGTTTCGATAGCCCAAATGAACGCCGCCATAGCCCAGCGCGGTTCATCAGCCATGGCTGCTACCAAGCCAAACGCAAAACCATCGCATAAGTGAGCGCACAATGATCGGCCTAGACACTAATGTGCTGGTGCGATACATCATGCAAGACGATGCCAAGCAATCATTGGCCGCCACCCGCTTGATTGAAAGTCTCACAACGTCTGAGCAAGGCTACATCAGCTTGGTGACCATCGTAGAGCTGAGCTGGGTCTTGGAAACAGCCTATGAGCTGAGCAAACTCCAAGTCATCCAGGCACTAAGCTTACTCATTGTTGTAGATGTCTTCAAAATCGACCATGTCAGCGCGGTCAGTGCCGCGCTACGTGCATTTGCCGTCAGTAAAACTGATTTCACCGACCATTTGATCGAACGCCTCTCAAAGCAGGCGGGCTGCGAGCGCACCATGACTTTTGACAAAGCGGCCGCCAAGTCCGGCGGCATGGTCTTGCTGCTGGCAAGCTAGCTTAAGCCATGCCGACCATAGTTTTCACATGGGAAATCGGCCACGGCTTTGGCCACGTGATGCCCTTGCTGCCTTTAGCCAGACAGCTCAAACAATCGGGCTGCAAGGTCATATTTGCGCTGCGCGACGTACGCGCAGCGGGCCACATGCTTGCCACCGAAGGTTTCACGGTATTGCAGGCCCCCTTCCACCCAGACCGCTTTTTGCGCCCCCAAGACAAGCAGCCAGACAGCATGGCCGACATCTTGGCTTTGTTTGGCTTTGCGGACGACGACCACCTGAGCAGCCTGCGCAGCGCATGGACCAACCTGCTCACGCTCTGTCAGGCTGATATTGTGGTGGCATCGTATGCCCCGCTCTCGCTCTTATGCGCACGGGCGCTGGGGTTGCAAACGGTGCTGTTTGCCTTGCCTTTTGAACTGCCCCCGCCCGTGCACCCCAGCTTTAACTACCGCACTGGCCAGCCAAAGTCCGACGACAGTGCAGACCTGTTGGTTTTGCAAACTACCAACACAATATTCCAAGATGCCATAGCGCCACTGAACGCTGTGTACGAGATATTTCATGCCGACTTGCGCTACATGATGTGCTTTGAAGCGCTAGACGCCTTTGCACCACGCGGCCATTCAAAAACAGAGCTATACACACAATCAAGGGCAACGCTTAACTACGTTGGAAACTTCTTTGAGTTGTCAAAGGGTGCTTTCGCACAATGGCCAGAATCAACGCATACTAAACGCGTCTTTGTCTACCTGCATACCCAGCTCCCACACTTAGACCATATTCGCACTGCGCTACACGCTTTGCCCATGGGTTTTAGCGTGTTTTTAAGGGGTGCGACTTCCGACCACATACAGCAATGGTCAGCACCCAACACCTGGGTGAGCGCACAAGTGTTGCAACTCAACGACGCTCTCTTAGCCTGCGATGCCGTGCTAAGCTATAGCGGGCAAGGCATGGTCAGCGCCGCGCTCTGCGCAGGCAAACCGCTGCTGCTGTACCCCCAAGATATAGAAAACGCTCTTACCGCCAGACAAGTGGTTCGCATGGGCGCAGGCATCGTGCTTGGCCATAGCCAGATCGACAATCTGGGCGCAGCGCTCACCAAGCTTGTTCACGAACCCCAGTGGCGCAGCAAAGCCGCCGCGTTTGCGCAGCGCTACCAAGGACGCGATATGCAGCACGTCACAGATGCCATAGCACACGCCATCTTGTGCCCCCCTAACTCCTAGAAAGCTAAGTCCATGCCCATCCGAGCCGCTTGCATGGGCGGCTGGGGTGTGCGCCTGCTCAGGGCATTTGAGCAATGGGCCAAAAACCGCAACGCCATAGAAATCAGCTTTGGCATCAACAGCGAAGACAACATGCAGCGCATAGGCCAATTTGCCACCAAAATGGGCTACCGTAAAGTGGGCGAAAACTACGTGCGAAGCACTGCTTAAAAGCCAAGCCGACAAGCTTACCAACTGCCAACATCCTCAAAATCACCCTCCTGCCCAGGCCAGCAGCACGAGGTGTTGAGTCAAGTTCCAGAAAAACCACAGATTGCGCAGCAAAACCTGTCATTTTTGACACAAATCGCGCATCCGATTTGCGAACATCCGGTGTAAACGCCGGAAAACACTGTCGGCTCAACAAAGCGCATGTGCGCTGCACACCCCCCATTTAGGGGATATGCAGCAGCAGGCCTACTGGCTACAGTAGCGAGTTTTGCGGCTGGTTGCGCAACATGTAAAGAATTCAAACATTTAGCTATCACTGTTGAGACAACATCACACCAAAATCTATGAAAACACCATCTGCCGACCAACTGTGCATTATTCCAAAGCCTCATAGCCACGAAATCTACCGCAGCAACCCCGCATATTTTCAAACCATCGAGCTGCATTACCACGCCAATGCCCTGGCCATAAGGGCGCTAGCTCTCCTGTGGGCGGTAGAACGCGTGACTAACCAAGGCTACCTGTCGGCCAAGCTACAAGGCCAAACCAGCCCCCATTACCTCAAACGCACCAGATGGCTCAATAACCAAGACGGCTTCCTAGTCTTGGACAAAAACATCAACGGCGGTCTAGACAATGGCGAGGAGATGTTCAGCAACAGCAAGGTTAATGAACAAAACAGGGGCGTGGCCAGTCTTGCGGTGATTGATGGGGATGGCAATGGCAAGATTGATGGCGCAGATGCGGTGTTTAACAACCTGGTGGTCTGGCAAGACGCCAACGGCAATGGCCGCATGGACGATGGAGAAGGCAAGGCGCTGGCTGCACTGGGCATCAGCAGCCTGAACTATGAGGCGGGCACGGTGACCCGCAATGGCCAAGCCAGCACGCAGATGCACACGCTCACGCTGGATGCGGACACACTGGGCACGAGCTTTACGCCTAAGGGCGATGGGATTGTGCTGCAAACCACCGATGGGCAGACTACGCTGCAGGTGACTAAGTTGCGCAGGTTGGGGGAGCAGGTGATTGTGGCGCCACCGCCACCCGGACCACCCGCGCCGCCACCCCCGCCGGGCTCTCCGCCTGCACCGCCACCCCCGCCAGCCGTGACCCTGCATATTGGCGGCGAAGCGTTTACAACTGATGAAAACGTGGCTACTGTGATACAGGTAAAAGGGGTGGCAGGCGTAGCAGCAGGCTTAATAGATGACGATTACGCCAGCGACAACTCAGCCATCACATTCAATAGCGTGGGCAATGCCCAAAATGGCACTGTGGCATATGACGCGGCCAGCGGTACAGTAACTTTTACGCCCACGCAGTATTACAACGGCGCGGCTGCTGGCTTTGACTATTACCTGAACACGGCGCTGGGCTTACAAACGGCGCATGTGCAGGTGGCTGTGACTTCGGTGAATCAGGCTCCGGTGATAACGGGGGTGGCAGTGGAGCAATTGCCGATTTATGGCTACATTGTGACGGAAACGGGTGTCGGTATAAACTACGATTACACCTCTGCGCCCATGTATTCTCCAGGCTACGGCTATGCACAGCCTAGCCCTGGCGGGCCGCTTGCATACCGTGACACTGTGATTGCTTATGAGGTACACCCCAATGCAGGTAATGCAACGGCCTACGATGTAGACGGCACGGGCGTCTCTTGGTCGGTGGCATCGCAGGGGCTTCATAGCACAGTGGCCATAGATGGCAACGGGCGTTATGTTGTGTCGCCGCAGGCGGTGCCTGGGGGTGGCATTGATTACTTTGTGCTGCGCGCCACGGATCCGGATGGTGCGTATGCCGATCGAACGGTTTCGGTTGTGCTGCCTGTGTATGTGCCGCCACCTTGGGAACTGGCAGGCACTAACCCAATCGTCCTAGACCTCAACAACACAGGCTTTCACTTTACGTCCGTTGACAACTCTAACGCTTTCCTAGCGAATAAAACCGATGGCTGGGGCCACCGCACGGCGTGGGTGGATGGCAGCACGGGAAAGGGCAATGGCATCTTGGCCTATGACAAGTTTGGCGATGGCCGTGTGCACGACAGCAGCCAGATTGCTTTTAAAGACTATTTGCCCACGGCGCAAACCGATTTAGAAGGACTGGTTGCTTTTGACAGCAACCACGACGGCCAGATCACGGCAGCGGATGCCAAGTTTGGCCAATTGGGTGTGTGGGTGGATGTCAATAACAATGGCGTGGGCGAGGCGGGGGAATACAAAAGCTTGAATGAGCTGGGCATCACAGCAATTAACCTGACAAGCGATAAACAGTTTCGCGTGGACAACGGAGTGACGGTGTTTGGCCAAACCAGCTTCACCCGCGCTGATGGTAGTTTGGGGAGCGTGGCCGATGTGCGCTTTGCAGGCAGTGCCGATGTGCTGCTTACCAATGCTGATGGCAGCACGCGAATAACATCCGTGGCCAAGGCCGACCCTGAAAACCCGATTGTGGTGGGCGATGGCAACAATTTGGTGTTGGGCTATGCGGGCGACAACTTGGTGAGCGTGGGCAATGGCAACAACATGGTGAGCATGGGCAATGGCAACGATTTAATTACCGTTGGCGATGGTAATAATTTGATTGAAACGGGCGACGGTAAAGACGTAGTGGCATTGGGTAATGGCAATAACACCGTGGTTTTGGGCCAAGGGCCGAAATGGGTGGTGGGCGGTGCAGGCAACAATCTGGTGATTGGCGGGGGCGGCAACAATCTGCTGATGGGCGGCAGCGGCCACGACACCCTGTATGCCGGCAATGGCAACAGCTTGCTGTATGGCGGCGCGGGGGACGACAGCTTGGTCAACGGCTTGGGCCACAGCGCTCTGATAGGTGGTGAAGGCAATGACGTGCTAAAAGACGGTGGCGGCCAAGCCGACATGTGGGGCGGTGTGGGGGATGACCAATACACAGTGACGAATGCGCTGAGCATCATCACCGAAAACGCGGGCGAGGGCATTGATAGCGTGACCGCCAGTATTGATTACACCTTGGGTGGCAACCTAGAGAACCTGCGAGGCAGTGGCCGCACGGCGCTCACACTCACTGGCAATGCGCTGAACAACCAAATCATTGGCAATGGCGCAGCCGACACGCTCATTGGCGGTGCAGGCAATGATGCAATGGCCGACAGCGGCGGCGCAGCCAGTATGCTGGGCGGCGTGGGGGATGATGTCTACATCGTGACCAACGCGGCGGCGGTGGTGACAGAGCTAGTAGGTGAAGGCACCGACACGGTGAAAACGAGCGTGAGCTACGCGCTGCCTGCCCATGTAGAAAAGCTAATAGTCACTGGCAATGCACGCCTGACGCTCACGGGCAACGACGCTGGCGGCACGCTGGTGGCCAACAACGCGGGCAATACCCTGCTGGGCGGCTTGGCTGCCGATGTGCTCACGGGCGGCGCAGGCGCAGACTTGCTAGACGGCGGCCTGGGTGCAGACACTATGGCGGGCGGCACGGGGGATGATGCCTATGTGGTGGACAACGCGGGTGACATCGTCACCGAGCTGGCTGGCGAGGGCGCAGATAGCGTGTCGGCTTCGGTGGATTACACCCTGACTGCCAATCTGGAGAACCTCACGCTCACGGGCGCGGCTACCGTAGGTACGGGCAACGATCTTGGTAACGTGATCACAGGCAACGATTTGGGTAACACCTTGTCTGGCTTGGCAGGTAATGACCGCTTGATCGGCGGCGCAAGCGCAGACATCTTGCTTGGTGGAGACGGCGCAGACAACCTCACTGGCAACGCAGGCGCAGACACGCTCGATGGCGGCGCAGGCGCAGATGCCATGGCTGGTGGCCTAGGCAACGACAGCTACGTGGTTGACAACGCAGGCGACTTGGTAACCGAGCTACTAGGCCAAGGCACAGACAGCGTGACCTCGTCGATTAACTACACACTTACGGCCAACGTGGAGAACCTGAACCTTACTGGCGCGGCTACAGTGGGCACAGGAAACGAGCTGGACAACACGCTAACAGCCAACGACCTAGTTAACACCCTGTCCGGCTTGGCAGGTGATGACACATTGATCGGTGGCTCTGGCGCTGACACGCTCTTAGGTGGTGACGGCGCAGACAGCCTAACAGGCAATGCAGGCGCAGACCGCTTAGACGGTGGCACAGGCGCAGACACCATGACAGGCGGCACAGGCGACGACACCTACACCGTAGACAACGCGGGCGACACAGTCACAGAATACTTCGCCCAAGGCAACGACCGGGTCTACAGCAGCATTAACTACGTCTTACCGCAAAACGTAGAGGCCCTGATATTGACTGGCAGCGCGGCTCTGAACGGCACTGGCAACGCACTAGACAACGTGCTCATTGGCAACGCTGCAAGCAACAGCCTGTATGGCCTAGCAGGCAACGACGTGATGGGCGGCTGGATAGGAGCAGACACACTAGACGGAGGCACAGGAGACGACACCTACCTCTACAGCCAAGGTATGGGGCGCGACAGCTTGGTGGATGCATCGGGCGCAGACAGAGTCAAGTTTGGTGCAGGCATCAGTTTAAATAGCCTGTCGGCACGCGACTACACAGCCGCCAACGGCCAAAAGCGCGTCTATATTGCCGTGCTAGATGCCAACGGCCAAGAGCAGGCCGATCAAGGTATTGACTTTGCCTACGATGTTAAAACCACCGTCACCCAGCTTTATGACAAACACGGCAGACCAAAGGGCACCAGTATGTGAGCCCCAAATAGAAATGTCACCCCCCTACGATTAGAACTGTCACCCACAGACGGGTTAAACGACAGAGGCAAACAAATGGGTGATCAAGACAAGGTGCTGCGGCAAGCGTGCAAAGCTGCAGTGCTACAAAAGGTA
>JANOYR010000099.1:0-10734 GCA_031428975.1 Polaromonas sp.
TGATCCGCCAGCGTCAGCAAAAAGTCTGGCCGCGTGTAAAGCATGAAAACGCCTGCGCAAACCAGCACGGCAGCGCTGTAGGCGAGTAGTTTGAGGCGCGTGGACATGGTGCAATGATTGGGTGTAACGATCGGATGTAAATATGCAGTGCATCAAGCGGGCAGCGCTGCGCCGCGCACAATCGGGGTTTCTTTGATGGGCAGGTTGATTAATCCTGCAAAGATACCCAGCCCTATACAAATGAACCACACCATGTCGTAGCTGCCCGTTTTGTCATACAGCAGGCCACCTAGCCAAACCCCTAAAAAGCTGCCAATTTGGTGGCTAAAAAACACAAAACCACCGAGCATGGACAAATGCGCCACGCCAAACACCTGTGCTACAGCCGCATTAGTGGGGGGCACGGTCGATAGCCACAGCATGCCCATGACGGAGGCAAAAACATAGACCGACATGGGTGAGACGGGCAGGGCGATAAACACCGCAATCACCACGGCGCGGGTGAAATAAATAACGCTCAAGATGCGCGTTTTGGGGTAGTTTTGCCCCAAGCTGCCCGTGATGTAGGTGCCAAACACGTTAAAAAGACCAATCAAAGCCAGTGCGTAGCTGGCCACTTCGGGCCCTAGCCCTTTGTCTTTGAGGTAGCTGGGCATGTGGATGCCGATAAACACCACCTGAAAACCGCACACAAAATAGCCAGCCATTAAAAGCTGGAAGCTGCGGTAGCCAAATGCCTCGCGCAGCGCCTGCATGATGCTTTGCTCGCGCACCGCTGGCGTGCCCGCGTCAAAGCTGGCTTCTCGCAAAAAGAACGACAACGGAATAATCAGCATGACCATGGCTGAGAGCACGAGCAGGGCTTCTTTCCAACCAAACTGCGCGATCAAAAACCCCTCGGTGGGTACCATTAAAAACTGACCAAACGAGCCTGCCGCCGCCGCCACTCCCATGGCCCACGAGCGTTTGGTGGGGTCTACATTGCGGCCAATCACGCCGTAAATCACGGCATAGGTGGTGCCCGCTTGGGCTGCACCAATCAGTACGCCGGCTGTGAGCGCGAAGGCCAGCGTGTGGGTGGACAGCGCCATGCCGATCAGGCCTAGCGCGTAGCAAACCGTGCCCGCGATGATGACCTTGAATGCACCAAATTTGTCGGCCACCATGCCTGCAAATATGCCAAAAATCCCCCACGAAATGTTTTGAATAGCGATGGCCAGCGCGTAGTCAGCACGCACCCAGCCATTGGCCTGCGTGATGGGTTGTAACCACAGGCCAAAGCCGTGCCGAATACCCATCGACATCGTGACAATTAATGCGCCCGCAATCAGGACTTGTTGCATGGAGAGTTTGGGCGAGGTGTCTGTAGTCATACCAGCATTATGTGTCGAAACCCTGCGGCTAGCGTTGCGCTTTGAACATGGGATTGATGCATATCGCGAATCAATCCCTTGCTGTAAATGCGCACTGCCGACGCTTTGCCATCACTCTATTTTGCGCTTAGATGGCCGTGGAATCTGCTTGAAGCGGATTTTGCGGTCTAGTTCTATCGCATCTTTTTTGACCTGTCGCTCGGCATCCAGCACTTGGCCAGCGGCCAGCCAAGCGGCAAACTCAGCGGGCGTTTCAAGGCTGATCGCGCCCATGGCTTGGCTTCTAAGATCCATCATCACCATTTCGGCAGCTTTTTGGGTGTTGACGCGGCCTTTGCCCAAAAGCGCACCGCGCTTTAGGCCAATGGCGTGCAGCACTTGTTCGTCAGTCATGCCATCCACTCTATCGAGCTTGTAGCGCTCTAGCAAGCGATCTGGGTAGCTTTTTAGCAAATAGTCCAGCAATTCCAAGCCCACTTCTTCCTCGTCAAAGGCATTGCGGCCAATCGCCCCGCTGGCGGCTAGGTTGTAGCCGCTTTTTGCCACGATGATGCGCGGCCAGAGCATGCCGGGCGTGTCGTAAAGGTAAAAATCGTCTTCTAGCGCAATGCGCTGCTCCAGCTTGGTGATGCCCGCTTCGTCCCCCGTTTTGGCCGCTCGCTTGCCCACCAAGGTGTTCAGCAGGGTGGACTTGCCCACGTTAGGAATCCCGCAAATCAGCACCCGCAGCGGCTTGACCAGCCCGCCGCGTTTGGGGGCGAGTGCACGACAGGCCGCAATTAAGGCCTTAGACGGCGCGGCATCGGTGGCCGACAGTGGGATCGCCTTGGTGTCGCCCAGCGCGTTGTAATGCGCCAGCCACAGTGCTGTGCGCGCTGGGTCGGCCAAGTCTTGTTTGTTCAGAATTTTGAGTGCAGGCTTGCCAGCGGTTAGCTGCGCCAGCAGCGGGTTGGCGCTGGAGCCTGGCAAGCGCGCATCTAGCAGCTCAATCACCACGTCAATCTCTTTGATGCGGTCGGTGATGGCCTGACGTGTCAGGCTCATGTGGCCGGGAAACCATTGGATGGCCATTTTTAAATTCCCTCGCTGTGCATGAGGCAGAGTACATGCTCGGTGGTGATCGTTTCGGCTCGGGCGGGTATGAGGGCGTATTTGCTTTTAGGCATGTGATCTTTATATTTTTGGGTTTCGACCTGCGCTGGCTGCTGTGTCCATAAGGGAGATTTTTTCGATCTATGAGCAGGCCTTTTCTGAATGGATGGCATAAAAGTGCAGATTTCTTAAGAGCCTGAAAGGCTTTGCCGCAGTGTGCGAATCGCGTGAAAGCGATTAAAAATCAGCTGGTAAGCTTAAGCGCAGGAACCAGTATGCCCATGCCAGCAACCAAAATACCTGCCAGTTTCCAAGTTTGCTCGTTCAAGGCTTTGAACATATCAGCACGCAGCGCCTCTACATCGCCACGAGTGGCCAATTGCTTAGAGTGAATTTTGTAGCGGCGATCAATCTCTTGCAGGATAGACCCCGCTGCGGCACGCGCCTTGTCAGCGGGTACATTGGCGCTTTGTAAGGCTTCAAATATGGCGAGTTCGGCTTGCATGTATACAGTGTAACGCAATCTGATTGGGTGTCATCCCATCTTAAGCATGGGGTGGATCTTTAGGTATTTTCCATATCGCTATATAAAACGTAGCTAATTATGTCCATATTGCAATGACATGAGCCAATTTATTCATGAAACTCCCATTCAAAGCCTTACTCCCAAGTCTGCAAACCACCTTTTGGCCGCAGCGCCCTCCAAAGTGCGACAATAGAGCGCTATATGAGCGATCAATTTTCTTCTTTGGGTCTGGCTGAGCCGATCCTACGCGCCGTGGCCGAAAAGGGCTACACCACCATGAGTCCGATTCAGGCACAGGCGATTCCTGTGGTGCTGGCCGGGCGCGATGTGATGGGCGCGGCGCAAACAGGCACCGGTAAAACGGCGGCCTTTATTCTCCCCTTGCTGCAGCGCATGATGAAGCACGAGAGTGCGTCCACCTCGCCCGCGCGCCACCCCGTGCGTGCGCTGGTGTTGTTGCCCACCCGCGAACTGGCCGACCAAGTGGCCCAGCAAAGCAAGGTGTATGGCAAATACACCCAGCTGCGCAGCGCCGTGGTGTTTGGCGGCATGGACATGAAGCCGCAAACGCTGGAGCTGAAAAAAGGCGTCGAGATTTTGGTGGCCACGCCCGGCCGCTTGCTCGACCATATTGAGGCCAAAAATGTGGCGCTCAACCAAGTGGAATATGTGGTGCTCGACGAAGCCGACCGCATGCTCGATATTGGCTTTTTGCCCGATTTGCAGCGTATTTTGAGCTTTTTGCCCAAGCAGCGCACCACCCTGCTGTTCTCCGCCACCTTTTCGCCTGAAATTCGCCGCCTCTGCGAGAGCTATTTGCAAAATCCGGTGCTGATTGAAACGGCGCGGCCCAACGAGACGGCCTCCACGGTAGAGCAGCATTTTTACAATGTGCAGGCCGATGACAAGCGCCGCGCCCTCAAGCAAATCATCAAAGAGCGCGGAATTACGCAAGCGTTTGTGTTTGTTAACAGCAAACTCGGCTGCGCCCGCTTGGCCCGCTCGCTGGAAAACGAGGGCCTGAAAACCACCGCCCTGCACGGCGACAAAAGCCAAGATGAGCGCTTGAAAGCCCTCGAATCCTTCAAAAAAGGCGAAGTTGACCTGCTGGTGGCCACCGACGTGGCAGCCCGCGGCCTAGACATCAAAGACGTGCCAGCGGTGTTTAACTTTGACATCCCGTTTAGCGCTGAAGACTATGTGCACCGCATTGGCCGCACCGGCCGCGCAGGCGCATCGGGCTTGGCCGTGAGCTTTGTGGCCGCCTCTGACGCACGCCTGATGGGCGATTTAGAAAAACTGCTCAAGAAGAAAATTGAAGTCGAGGCCATGGAGTTTGCCTCCGAAGCGCCCCGTGGACACTTCAACCAAGGCCGACGCGCTTGGGGCGAAGACCAGATAAGCGGTGACCGCATGGGCGATCGCGCAGCCGACCGTGGCAATTCGCGCAGCGATGCCCGTTTTGACACCCGCAGCGAGCGCCCCCGCTACCCCAGCCGCCCAGCACCCGCCCCGCGTGACCCGTTTTTTGATAAACCCTATGAAACCCCAGTTGCTGCCCCGCCAGCGCCTTGGGAAACTACGGCTAAAACGGGTACATCGAAAGTGTCAGCGAACATCAAATCGAAGAAGAAAGTGGCGGCACTGTTTAAGCTTGTGGATGTCAAAGTGGATGAAATTCAGACAGATAAAGTCCTGAATTGATAGCGCGATACGACCATATCAAGCTGACATTGGTCTTATTTTCTTTAAAATGACGCTGTTTATGCCCTAGGCAAGTGCGGCGCAGCTTGTTCGCAGCTAATCTGCACCAACTCGCGCCTCCCGCCGTCAAATCGCATAGCCGAGAGGCAGCCGCCCCAGACGCAGCCGGTGTCTAGGCCTATCAATTGGGGGCGGTGCACCAAGCCTTGGGTGCTCCAATGGCCAAAAGCTACTGTGGTGTCAGCAGTTAGTCTGCCGGGCACGTCAAACCAAGGCAAATAGCCCTCTGGCGCTGCGCCTGTGCCTTCTTTGGTGGCAAATTCCATCTGGCCTTGGCCTGTGCAAAACCGCAGGCGTGTCAGCGCGTTGACGATAACCCGCTGGCGATCCATGCCTTGCAAATCGTTGTGCCACAGGTCTGGCGCGTTGCCAAATATGCCAGCAAAGAAGTTGCGCAAAGTTTTTAAGCTTTTTGAGCGCAATGTCGAAGTGATATGGTCATTGTGTGCTATTACATCTGTAGTAGACCATTGCGGTAACACCCCTGCATGCACCATCAAAATACCGTGGACTTGAATGGCCAGCGGACGGTGGCGCAGCCAGTGCAAAAGCGGCTCGCGGTCGGGAGCTGCTAACAGCGTTTGCAAGGTGTCAGAGCGGCTGGCGCTGCGCTGGCCGTAGGCCACGGCCAAGCAATGCAGGTCGTGGTTGCCCAAAATGCATTGGGCGGAGTTGCCCAGCGCACTCAGGCGACGCAATACGCCCAGCGAGTCGGGTCCGCGGTTGACCAAATCGCCCAAAAGGTAGAGGGTGTCCCTGCTGGGAGAAAAATGGAGGGTATCGAGCAGCTTATTCAGTGCGTCGTTACATCCTTGGAGGTCGCCAATGAGATACAGTGCCATCCTATGGACTTTATCTTGATTTTTATCCTCACGATGCTCAATGCGCTGTTTGCCATGAGCGAAATGGCGCTGACTGCCAGCCGCAAGCTGCGTTTGATGGCCATGGCCGACGCCGGCGACGAGGGGGCGAAGGCTGCGCTGGATTTGTCGACGCGTCCCACGCAGTTTTTATCCACGGTGCAGGTGGGCATCACCTCCATTGGCATGCTCAACGGCATTGTGGGGGAGGCGGCGTTTTCAAGTGGTGTTGCAGATTTTTTAGAAAAAATGGGCGTTGTCAGCACCATAGCGTCACCTGCTGCTACTACTATTGTAGTGGTGTGCATCACTTTTTTCACTTTGATTTTTGGTGAGCTGGTGCCCAAGCGCATTGGCCAGCTGTATCCTGAGGCCGTGGCACGCGCCATGGCGCGGCCTATGCGCTGGCTGGCCAAGGCGGCTGGCCCCTTTGTGGCGCTGCTGGCTGCATGCACACAGGGTATTTTGATACTGCTGCGGGTGGACACCAAGCGCACGCAGGCGGTAACTGAGGAGGAAATTGCCGCCAGCTTGGAGGAGGGCGTGGACGCAGGCATTATTGAGGCGCATGAGCACCAGATGGTGCGCAATGTGTTCCATTTGGACGAGCGTGCGCTGATTTCCATTATGGTGCCGCGGTCAGATATTGAATGGCTAGATGCTACGCTTCCTATAGCAAACTCTGTCCATTTGACGATGATATCGGGTAAAAATCCTTTAAAAAAACTACATTCTTGGTATCCGGTGTGCCGTGGTGGACTAGATGATGTGGCGGGTATTGTCAGCGTCTCGGCACTGATCGAGGCGGGTGATTCACAGGAGAAAATCGAGTCCATCGTGCAAAGCGCGGTGTTTTTACCGGAGACCCTCAGCGGCATGGAATTGCTGGAGCAATTTCGAGAGCAGTCGGCGCGTATCGTGTTGGTGGTGGACGAATACGGCGTGGTGCAGGGGCTGCTCACCCCACGCGATATTTTGGAAGCCATCACGGGCGAGCTCAAGCCCCATGCCTCTGTAGACGCTTGGGCGCAGCAGCATATTGACGGCTCTTGGACGCTGGACGGCATGATGCCTGTGGCCGAGCTGAAGGCTCGACTGGACATCGAAGAGCTACCGCTAGAAGAAAAAGGCCGCTACAACACGGTTGCTGGCCTTCTGATGGCGGTGGCAGGGCGCATGCCTATTCAGGGCGAGCAGCTAGAGTGCGCAGGCTGGCGCTTTGAGGTGTTGCTTTTGGTGGGGCGCCGCATTGACCAGTTGCGTGCTGTGCGCACAGCTGTAGTCGATGCCTAACTGTGTGCGTATGCCATGGCGATGAAGCTGCGGGCTGTTATTGGGCATTCGGCACTGGTGCTGTGCGTGGCCTCGGCGTGGGCTGACAGCCCTGCGCTTGGTGCGTCACAAATACTGTCGATGCCGACAGGCCGTTTAGAGCCAGATGGCAATTGGCGCTGGGAAGCCAGCTATGCCAAACCCTATGTGTCGGTGGGCACAGAGGCGGCGGTGCTGCAGTGGCTGCAAGTGGGCTTTGGCGTGACGCGCATCATGGGCACACCGGGATTTCCCAGTGGCACGCTTTTTAGTGCCAATTACGGCGACTACAAAGACAAAACCTCCCGTTTGCGCCTAAAAATCATGGACGAATCCGAGCGCTTGCCCGCACTGGCGTTCACGGTCAATGACCCCATTGGCACCGGCTTGTTTACTAGCCGTGCCCTGGCTGCATCCAAGCAAATAGGTGCTTTTGACTTCAGCTTAGGCTATGGCCGGGGCCGCATTGACGGTGCATTTGCCGGTGTGGCGGCCCAGATCAGCGCGGTGCCCGGTTTGCGCCTTTTGCTAGAGAAAGATGTCAACCGTTACAAGGATGACAAATTTGCGAGCCTAACTGGCATTGGCCAAAACACGCAGCGCACCGCCTTTGGTGCGCAGTACCAAAACGGCCCGTGGGGGATGCGGGTGGCGCGCAAAGCGGGCAGCACCGAAGTGGCCGGTTTTGTGGACATAGATGCGCACACCCGCATCCGCATTCCCAAAACACAAGCGCGTGAGCGCTACCGCAAAGTAGCCGCCCGCCCCAGTGCCGCCGATTGGGCGGCCAACCCCAACTACCAGCGCCGTTTGGTGCGCGAATTGGCGGCGCAGGGCTATTCGCAATTGGCAGTTGGTTTTAATGGCCACACCCTGCAAATCACCTTGGCACACAGCCGCTACGCCCGCATGAGCGAGGCGGTGGGCGCTGCGGCGCAGACAGCGCTGTGGATGAGCCCCGTCGAGGCGCGCGAAATTGCCATCCATACCCTCAATAGCGCCACCCACTTGCCCTTTGCTAGCTACCGTTTCACGGACGTTCAGGCGCTGTACGAATACCTCACGGGCCAGCGCACGCGCGATGCGCTCTCGCCCAGCGTGGGTATTCGCTTTGCATCCGCTGCGACAAGCGTGCCTGCACCGCAAGAGTTTGCTGCCGTGCAGGCTTTGCAAGCGGACCTGGGCAAAGAACCGCCATCGAATGCCGATCTAAGCCAAGAAGCGCAGAGCAAAGACCAAGTACTGGATGCTGCCAAACTCAGCCTTGGTCAAGACAGCGCAGGTAATTTCAGCCTAGAGTGGCGCGACGCGATGGGCGACAACAGCTTTCGACTTACCCCCAAAGTAGGCACTTATTTAAACGGCCCGGGTGGCCTGCAATACAGCCTAGCGCTGGAAGCTGCTTACGACAGGCGCTTTAGCCCGCACACCTTTGGCTCACTGGTGCTCTCGCGCAACCTCTATGAAAACGTCACCACGCTGGGGATTCAACCCTCCGACAGTTTGCTGCCCAATGTGCGTTCGCGCGGCGCTTTTTACCAAGTGGGGGGGATCAAGCTAGACCGCGCTTTGGTCAACCATTTTATGGGGCTGGGCACTGGTTTGTATGGCCGCGTATCTGCGGGTATCTATGAGCGTGCTTTTGCTGGTGTGGGTGGCCAACTGCTGTACCTGCCGGGCAACCAACCGTGGGCAGTAGACGCAGCGCTAGATGCGGTGGCCCAGCGCAGCGAAACCAAGCCACTGGGCTTGAACGGCTACCGCAACACCACCGCGCTTGGCTCGCTGCATTACCGCTTGCCAGCTGGCGTGCGCTTGACGGCACGGGCAGGGCGCTTTTTGGCGGGGGACACGGGCTTGCGCCTAGAAGCCAAGCGGCAGTTTGACAGCGGTATTGCGCTGGGTGTGTGGTTTTCGGTCACGGATGCCAAAGATACCACTGGGCCGGTGATTGGCACGGGCAAGGTTTACCGAGACAAAGGGATCAGCGCCAGCATACCGCTGGATTTTTTGCTACCAGTGCACACCCGCTCGCACGCCCAGATTGCATTGTCGCCGTGGGCGCGGGATGTAGGGCAAATGGTGGAATCACCGGCTGATTTGTATGCTTTGCATGAAGACGATGTGACCAATATGGAGGCTGAAGATGGCCTGGGGCGCTTGAGCGGCTTTGACGACGATACGCGGCGTACCAAGCGCAGCGCATTGTCCATAGCGCGTTCACCGTCCGATACCGTATGGGCGGCTATGGTGGGTTCGGCTGCGTTGGCGCGGGATGCGCAGTGGGCCAAGCCAGTAGCGCTGGGCGCAGGCTTGGTGCTGGCCAGCAGCGTATTGGACAAGCCCTTACAGCGCCTCGCGCAGCGTGTGGGCAACAAACCCGTCGTGAAAGCCAGCACTGCCATTGGCAACGCGCTGCCCGTGCTGGGCATGGGGGCCGCAGCGTGGCTGGCTTGGGATGGCAGTGATTGGCAGCGCAGCTCAGTGGCGCGGGCGGGGCTAGAGGCCGGTGCCTCTGCGGTATTGGCCGCTACGGCGCTTAAATATGCTGTCAACCGCGCCCGTCCCAACGAAAGCTTAGGCAATGCCCATTTTGGCGGTCAAGACCGTGCAAACAGTAGCATGCCCTCGCGCCACGCCGCAGTGATGTTTGGGGTGCTCACGCCTTTTGCCCAGCATTTTGATGCACCATGGCTCTACGGCTTGGGGGCGCTCACCGCGGGTGCGCGCGTGGCAGGGCAGCAGCATTGGGCATCAGATGCGTTGGCGGGCAGTTTAATAGGCTACGGCATTGGCAGCTATTTTTATGGGCAGCGCCAAGTGCAGTCTAGTGCTAGCGCAAGCATACAGCCCAAACTGATCGTCACGCCGCAGCTGCTTGCCGTGCAGATGGCGTTCCGCTAGAGGGCTTGTTGTCGTGCGCAAAGTCTTCAATAGGATGTTTTTTTTAGCCTATGCGCCAATGGCATTGGCGCATACCTACATTGCTTCAAACGCTACGCTATCAATAGCAATATCGCCCAGTACCACCTGCCGTGTGCTTGACCCTGAGCTACAAAGCCACTACGAAGGTCCCTGCGCAGGCGACGGCTGGGCACACGGCATTGGCAAAGCCGCCGGTGCACATGCAAAGTACGAAGGGCGTTTTGTATTCGGAGCAAAACAGGGTGCGGGTATTAAAAATTGGACTAATACGGGTGACCGCTACGAGGGCGACTTTTCCCAAGACGCACGCCAAGGGCTAGGCACTTACACCTGGGGCGACGCCAGCAGCGCCAAGGGCAGCCGTTATGTTGGCCAGTTTCAAAATGATTTGCGCCACGGAAAGGGTAGCTTTTATTGGGGCAACGGCGATGCTGTGCACGGCCAATGGGAACTTGGTAAACAACTAGCGCCTGCCAGCCCTATGCAAAGTCTACAAATACTGCATACCCAGGCTTTGGCCAAAGACTTGGTGCTTGGGCAGCGCGTTTGCCAAGGTGTTTTTTCTGTAAATACATACAAGCAAGTGCGTGGCACAGTGCTGTTGCGTGATGGCAACAGAATCAGCGTGCGCCTAGAGCCACATTTTTCAAGCTCCAATGCGAACACAAGCAGCGTCGTAACCACGCACATCGCAGACTGGTGGCCGTGTTGACGGTAATTGCACGGGGCAGAAAAAATTTATCTGTGAGCCCCAAATAGAAATGTCACCCCCCTACGATTAGAACTGTCACCCACAGACGGGTTAAACGACAGAGGCAAACAAATGGGTGATCAAGACAAGGTGCTGCGGCAAGCGTGCAAAGCTGCAGTGCTACAAAAGGTA
>JANOYR010000100.1:0-3509 GCA_031428975.1 Polaromonas sp.
TACCTTTTGTAGCACTGCAGCTTTGCACGCTTGCCGCAGCACCTTGTCTTGATCACCCATTTGTTTGCCTCTGTCGTTTAACCCGTCTGTGGGTGACAGTTCTAATCGTAGGGGGGTGACATTTCTATTTGGGGCTCACACTTCTTATACTTGTGTGTATTCGTGTGTATAATTTGACGGATGACCAGCAAAGATATCATCAAACGGTTGACCTATGAAGGCTGGTTTCTGGTGGGCGGCAAGGGCGACCATGAAAAGTTCAAGCACGCTACCTTATCTGGCCACGTCGTGGTGCCGCACCCGCGCAAAGACATAGCTATCGGCACGCTGCGTAACATCTACCGCCAAGCTGGCTGGAATTGGAAGGAGTAATCTTTTATGTTGTACCCAGTTTACGTGCACACCGGCGACAGCACACACGCGCACGGCGCACAGGTGCCCGATTTTCCCGGTTGCTTTAGCGCGGCGGACGATTGGCAAGACTTGCCCCGCATGGTGCAAGAGGCAGTAGAGGTCTGGTGCATGGGCGAAGACATGGACTTGCCTGCGCCAACGGCACTAGAAATCCTTGCCACTAAAGCAGAGTTCACTGGCGGCGTGTGGATGCTGATTGACGTTGACGTAACGCGCCTTGATGTGCGCTCTAACCAAAAGCCCATGCGCATCAACATCTCTATACCCACCGGTTTGGTGCATGACATTGATGACTACGCCAGAGCACACGGCGCGACCCGCAGTGGTTTTTTGGCGCAAGCTGCGCGTGCCGCTATGACGCAACGCGCTTGAGATTGCCATCCGCTGTTTAGAGTCTGGGAGTCCGCTTCACATGCATCGCAATACCGTTTTGAATTGACCGTAAGTGTTCGCTTAAAAGCGCATTAAACTGACATGAGAATAAACCACATGCACAAGTCAATCTTAAACTTCTGGTTCGAAGAACTCACCCCAGCCCAGTGGTGGCGCGTTGACGCTGCGCTTGATAAAACTATTCAAAAGCGATTCGCTGATGTGCATCGCGCGGCCAGTGCGGGTGAGCTTTTTGAGTGGCGAACAACCGCGCAGGGGCGGTTGGCGGAAATCATTGTGTTGGACCAGTTCTCGCGCAATATGCACCGTGGCACGGCTTTGGCTTTTGCTTGCGACCCGATAGCGCTGGCGCTTGCCCAAGAGGCGGTGCGCGTTGGGGCTGATCAGGCGCTGCCTGCGAAGCAGCGGGCGTTTTTGGTGATGCCCTACATGCACAGCGAGTCGGCGCTGATTCATGGGCACAGCGAACGCTTGTTTAACGCTCCGGGCTTGGAGGCAAACTACAAGGCTGCGTTGCAACACAAGGCCATTATTGACCGTTTTGGACGTTATCCGCACAGAAACAAGGTGCTTGGACGCGAATCGACAGCGCTGGAGATTGAATTTTTGCAGCAGCCGGGGTCTAGTTTTTAGGGCTGCTCGGCTTGGAATGGCTATGGCTGTTGACATTAGTAACGAATGCCGTTATTATTTAAGCAATGATTAAAAGTTTCAAGTGCAAGGACACGCAAGCGTTTTTTGACGGGCGACGAATCGCTAGATTTGTTAATTTTGAAGCAGTTGCAATGCGCAAGCTACAGCAAATTCATGCAGCTAGTGGCTTAGATTTTTTGCGCATTCCGCCCGCCAATCGCCTTGAGCTTTTGCGCGGTAACCGAGCTGGGCAGCATAGTATTCGTATTAACGACCAATGGCGGATTTGCTTTGTCTGGGCAGATGGCCATGCGCAGCAGCTTGAAATTGTGGACTACCATTGATGAATAAGGAAAAACGCCATGCCCCGTGAAGTTGCATTGTCGCACCCTGGCATTATTTTGCTGGAAGATTTTATTAAGCCCATGGGCTTGAGCCAGTATGCCGTGGCCAAAGCCATTGACGTGCCAGCGCGGCGCATCAACGAGATAGTGAAAGGCCTGCGCGGCATTACGGTGGACACTGCACTGCGTTTGGCTGCGTTTTTTGGCACAGATGCACAAAGCTGGATCAACCTGCAAACCCACTACGACACCGAACTTGCACGCCAAGCGATGGCGGATGTGTTGGCGCGGATTAGGCGGCATGAAGCGGTTAAAACTGCTTAAACCTAGCACGCTATTGCTAGCGCTGCGGTGACAAATTATGCGTCGCTTCTACCGCGAACTGCATTCAACGGAGTCAAAGCCTTCCCCTCCGTCAAATACCCAATCAAATTATCCGCTGCCAAATTGGCCATGGCGCGGCGGGTGGGCACGCTGGCGCTGCCGGTGTGGGGGGTGAGCACTACGTTTTTGAGCGCCAGTAGCGCGGGGTTGACGGTGGGCTCGCCTTCAAACACATCTAGGCCTGCGCCCAAAATTTGCTTGGCGGCCAGCGCTGCGGCCAGCGCATTTTCGTCAATCAGGCCGCCTCGGCCAATGTTAATGAGTGTGGCGGTGGGCTTCATCAGGGCGATCTCAAAGGCGGCCACGGTGTGGTGGGACTCGGCGCTGTAGGGCACGACCAAGACGATGTGGTCGGCCTGTTGGAATAGCTCGGTTTTGCTGACATAGCGGGCATTCACTGCGGCCTCGGTGGCGGCATCTAGCTGGCTGCGGTTGTGGTAGACCACTTGCATGCCAAAGCCCAGCGCACCGCGCCGCGCAATGGCTTGGCCGATGCGGCCCATACCCAAAATACCCAGGGTGGAGCCGTGCACGTCAGAGCCTACAAACATGTCGTAGCTCCATTTTTTCCACTGGCCAGCACGCAAATACGCTTCACTTTCGCTCACGCGGCGGGCCGTGGCCATGAGCAGGGCAAAGGCCATGTCGGCGGTGGTTTCGGTGAGCACGTCGGGGGCATTGGTGGCCTGCACGCCCGCTGCGGTCATGGCGGGCACGTCAAAATTGTTGTAGCCCACGGCCATGTTGGCGCAAATTTTAAGCTGCGGGCAGGCCGCTAGCAGCGCTGCGTCAATGCGCTCGCCGCCAGTGGTGAACACACCTACTTTGCCTTGCAGCTTGGCAGCAAACTCCTCACGGCTCCAAATCGTGTCGTCTTGGTTGGACTCCACGCTGAAGTGCTGGGCTAATTTGGCCAAAGTTTCGGGAAATACGGCGCGGGCGACGAGAATGGCGGGTTTGGTCATGGTTTGCTGTAAGTTTTAAGGTAAATTGGCCAATGTCACGGTGATGTGGTCATTGTATGCTATTATTATAGTAGCATTTAGATTGAACAGTTGATCAAAACCAAATGAAGGTCATGAGTAAAAACAAGGGAACGAGCACGCCGAGTGACCAAGCCATGTAGCCAAAGAAGCTGGGCATTTTCAGGCCTCGGTCTTCGGCTATGGCTTTGACCATCAGGTTGGGCGCATTGCCAATATAGGTGTTGGCCCCCATAAACACAGCGCCAGCAGAGATGGCTGCCAGTGTGGGTGCAAACGTGGTCATCAACACTTGGGCATCGCCGCCTGCGGTGTTGAAAAACACCAAATAGGTGGGCGCGTTGTCTAAAAAGGAGCT
>JANOYR010000101.1:0-4020 GCA_031428975.1 Polaromonas sp.
GCGCGCGCTGCCCGCTTTGGCCGACACGTTTTGGGTGTTGGCGGGCGACGTGTATGCCCCGCAATTTAGCTTCAGCCGCGCCGATTACGCGGCCTTTGCCCAGTCCAAGCTGCTCGCCCACATTTGGCTAGTGCCCAACCCTGCGCACAACCCGCGTGGCGATTTTGGCTTGTCCGCAGGCGGCTTGGCGCTCAATCTGCCCAAAGACACGCCCCAAGAGATGTTCACCTACAGCACCATCGGTCTGTATAAAAAAGCTTTTTTCTCAGCGCCGCGCTGCCACATCCCCGCAGGCAACCCACAAGGCATCAAAGCCCCCCTAGCCCCCCTGCTGCGCACGGCAATGGACGCAGGCCAAGTGAGCGCCGAAATCTGGCACTGCGACTGGACGGATGTGGGCACGCCTGAGCGGCTGGCGCAGTTGAATGCGGCCTAAGCACCCAATGTAAAACTCGTTGAAAATACAGCTATGAACACCACTCTCTCTGCATCAAATTCCCCCTACGCCGCCCGCCGCGCCCGCGTGGCCGCCCAGTTGGGGGCTGACAAGGGCTACCCGTCGGTGGCCATCATCCCCACCGCTCCTGAGCGCCCGCGCAACCGCGACAGCGATTATTTGTACCGCCACGACAGCTATTTTTATTACCTCACGGGCTTTACCGAGCCTAGTGCCACACTGGTGATCCAGTCAGACGGCAGCTGCACACTGTTTTGCCAGCCCAAAGATCTGGAGCGTGAAATTTGGGATGGTTACCGCATGGGGCCCGATGCCGCGCCAGAAAAGCTAGACATTAACGCTGCGTATTCCATAGCAGACATTGACCGCCATATGCCGACACTGCTTGAAAACCAGCATACTGTGTGGTTTCCGTTTGCCATTCACAAAGGCTTAGAAAGCACGGTAGACGGCTGGCTGCACAAAGTGCGCGCCCGCGTGCGCTACGGAGCGCTGTGCCCCGAGCAGCAGCGCGATTTGTGCAGCATATTGGACGAAATGCGCCTGATCAAAGACGCTGGCGAGATCGCCACCATGCGCCGCGCCGCGCAAATCAGCGCAGGGGCCCACATCCGCGCCATGCAGCTCTCGGCCCGCATGCTGCGAGACGGCAAAGACGTGCGCGAATACCACCTAGATGCCGAATTACTCCACGAATTCCGCCTGCACGGCTCGCAATACCCCGCCTACGGATCCATTGTGGCCGCCGGCGCCAACGCCTGCGTGCTGCACTACCGCGCCGACGCAGCGCCCGTGAAAAACGGCGACTTGGTGCTGATTGACGCTGGCTGCGAGCTCGACGGCTATGCCAGCGACATCACCCGCACCTTCCCCGCCAACGGCAAGTTTACCGGCCCGCAAAAAGCGCTGTACGAGCTGGTGCTAGCAAGCCAAGAAGCGGCCATTGCCATGACCAAGCCCGGCATGCGCTTTGTCGACCCGCACGAAGCCGCCGTGAAAGTGCTGGCCCAAGGCATGCTCGACCTAGGCCTGTTGGCCAAAAACCAACACGGCAGCGCACAAGACGTGATCGACAACCGCGCCTACATGCAGTTTTATATGCACCGCACCGGCCATTGGCTGGGCATGGACGTGCACGACTGCGGTGGCTACAACGAACTGTCTGAGCTTAGCCAAGTGACAGAACGCAAAGACCCGCTAAGCAACGAGCTCATCAAAAACCGCCCCAGCCGCATCCTGCGCGAAGGCATGGTGCTCACCATAGAACCCGGCATCTACGTGCGCCCCGCACCCGGCGTGCCCGAGCAGTTCCACAATCTTGGCATTCGGATTGAGGACGATGCGGTGGTGAACGCAGGGGGATGTGAGTTGGTGTCGCGGGGGGTGCCTGTGGGGGTCGGGGAGATTGAGGTTTTGATGAATAAATAGGTAAGAGTAAAACCATTAAAAGCCAATTAATTTTTTAATGGCTTCTATACCTAAGCCTCCAAATATCGTCGATAGCAATGGATTAGAAGCTAACTCGACGAGCTTTGATTTTGCATTAACTTTATCTGCGTTTGAAGCATTTGAAGCGTCAATTTCTTTTCCTATGGCAGTAAAAAAGTTCGTACATGTAGTTTGCATTTGACTGTAGTCACCAACTTGTACATTTGTAGAATTAGCAATGCTTAAGTTTTGAATTTCCATAGGTTTCTCTTAGATAAAACTATCCCACACTTACTAATGTTCGTTCAGCGTAAGCTCGTTTCAAATTGTCTGAAATTACACTTTCTGTGCTCAAATAATCCCACATAACCTGCATATCATCAGAAAAATATGCATGGGGCGTAGACTGAAATAGCCGCTTGTAGGTTTCCAACACGCTTTTGGCAACAAGATTTATGTTTGGAAACAAAGGGATTAAGCTTGGCTTGTTAGCGTTTAAGCGTTTCACCTCAAGTTCTATCGTAACTTGTAAACAGCGAAGAAAATGCAAAACAGCAGGTGCTTTTTTTGATAAGTAGCTCCAGCTACCTTGACCATACTCACGCTGATTTTTTAATAGATATGCCAGCGATTCATTTGAAAATACCTTATCAAATGAATCTACAGGGAGGGACAAATAGTGATCACCAACAATTAGTTGGAGATAGTCAAAACTAAAGCAATATGCTGCATCTGGTTTTGAAGTCGCGTCACCAGTGCCACTAATTAAGTTTCTACCTCGATTAGTTAAAGAAAGCGTCCTGTGAGCTGGATTTTTATCGGGAAATTCCAACTTCAAGCATGCAGAATGACTGATATCCGCAAGACTACCTAAAACAAGTTTAACTAAGTTGGGGGAGTACGCGTCAATCCCCCCAAATGCGTTAAGTACTTTCTCCACGGTGACGCGGCCAATATAGCCATCTCTCGTTTCAGCTTTCGTGTTTATGTATATGTAACGCAGTATTAAATATTTCAGCCAATATGTATGTTGATGGGGGTTGTGACTAGATGGAAAATTTTGGTGCGGATCAATAACTGCGTCAACCAAGAATAGATTCGGGAAATGATGATTCGCATGTGAAAATCGCGCCTTGTTATCTGTCATGTACATCAATGCCATGTGATGTGTATGAGCTCGGTCAGAGTCAAACAATCTTGTAAATGCTTCGCGATCTTGTGACGGTGAAATTCGCAATTGATTCAAAAAGGTAACTACTGAGCGTTTTCCTTGGTGTGCAATATCCATTACCTTTTCGAGAGAGCGTGATCTTGAATTGCCATCGCCAATTAGTAAATTTTTATACACATCGACGCTAGCCCATAAGTTTTTGGCGGATGTATTAGTACTAACATACAGTTTAAGTGCTTGTGTAAGTAAAGCAAATCTAGATTGCACTACAACTTGGTCATCGGACGCAGTGCGCAGTAAATATGCAGTGCCGCTTGCAGTTGATGATTTTGGTAGTTCTGCACTGAGCTCGGTTCTGCAATGCTCATAGACATAGTCCCTGCAGGCAAAAACAACAGCTATCGCCGCATTGCCGATGCCGTCATCTTTTGTAAACAATGTAATTACGGCTCCAATTCGATCACGAACAGTTTGTACTAAGCGGTCACTTGCTTCATCAAAAAAGCAGTGCTTACTAAAATCGTAATGGTATTTATCAACGTTATCTAATGCTAATAAAAACCTACAATTCTTTGTTGCGGCATAAGCGAAGTAGGAGGTTAATTTTTGCTCTATCGGCAGAGCCTCCAAATCACTCCAATTGAATTTTAAATACGTGTTTTTTATATGCGTATTCTGTGTGCTTGTAATCGCCTCGGCAATTCGTTCTTTTAGATGTAGCATCAACTTTGTCAAAAACTCACTTATCGGTATTTTCTGATCTAGTTCTTTGTCCGTTTCCCGCAAAAAATACTCGAAATCTAAAGTTACTGGTATTAAAAATCTACCTGATTAGTTACTTGCCTCAGACGGCGACTCAAGAGTATACTGTATTTATTATCAGTTACTTTAAGGACTCCCCATGGCAATGAATCGTATCCAATTCCAAAACGGCCTGTCCATGCGTGACTTTCAACTTCAGTAC
>JANOYR010000102.1:0-6324 GCA_031428975.1 Polaromonas sp.
ATACCGTTGGCATAGCCGCGAGGAGCTGTCCAATGCGGCGGCTGCAAATGGCGGTGGGCGCTGTGTGGCTGGGCATTGGTGGTCATGGGAAGTATCCGTAATGGGTAAAGTAATGCGCGGAAAATACGTTTAAGCAGTGCGCAATTTGAAGCGCTGCAGCTTACCCGTTTCAGTGCGCGGCAATTGGTCCATAAAAATGACCTCTCTGGGGTATTTGTAGGGGGCAATACAAGCTTTGACGTGCTCTTGCAGCATTTTGGCTGTGGCGGCATCAGGTGCGTGGCCGGGTTTGAGCACCACCACAGCCCGCACCAACATGCCGCGCTGAGGGTCTGGCTGTCCGATCACGGCACATTCGGTCACCGCAGGGTGCAGCATCAGGGTGTCTTCTACCTCTGGCGCACCTACGTTGTAGCCCGAGGTGATTATCATGTCATCAGCGCGCGATTGGTAGAAAAAATAGCCTGCTTCGTCTTGTATGAACGCATCGCCGGGGTAGTTCCAAGCATTTCTCACGTATTGGTTTTGCCGCGAATCGTCCAAGTATTTGCAACCAGTAGGACCTGACACGGCCAGTTTGCCGACCTGGCCAGGTGGCAACTCCACGCCCGCGTCATCGACCACCTTGGCTCTGTAGCCGGGCACCACGCGGCCAATGGCTGTGCCGAGGCCAGACTGGGGCAGTGCATCGCCGGGCGATGAAATGAAAATATGGAACATCTCAGTAGCGCCAATTCCGTCGAGCATGTCAAGTCCTGTGGACGCTTTCCAAAGTTGGCGCGTAGCCTGTGGCAAAGCCTCGCCAGCGCTCACGCTCACGCGCAGGCTGGGCAGTTTGCTTGCTGCTGCAAAGGCCGCCGCTTGGCGGTAAAAGGTGGGCGCGGTGTAGCACACGCTGGCACCCACCTGCGCAATGGTGTCCACCAAGCTCTGCGGTGTGTAGGGCGCATCGGAGAAGTAAGTGCTCGCGCCAAAGGCCATGGGAAACACCAGCAGCCCCCCCAAGCCAAAGGTAAAAGCCAAGGGCGGCGAACCCACCACGATGTCGTCTGGCGTGAGGCGCAGCACATGGCGCGGCCATGTTTGGCAGGCGGCCAAAATATCGCGGTGCGTGTGTACGGCGGCTTTGGGTTTACCCGTGGTGCCAGAAGTAAAGGCCATCATGGCGGGGTCGTCTGCCAAGGTGGCGCAGGCTTTGAACTGCCCGTCTTTGGCGCCAGCGCGGACGGCCAAGCTGCCGGGCGTGTTCATGAGGTTAAAGGCGATGACAGGGCAGGGCAGCGGCTGTGCGGCGCAGGCAAGCTGCAGTTCATCCAAAAGCAATGCATCGCACAGCGCCAATTGCGGCTGGGCTTTGTCCAATATCTCACCCAACTCCTTGGCGCGAAGAAGCGGCATGGTGGCCACGGCCACCATGCCCGCTTTGACCACGGCCAGCCATGCCAAGGCCATACCGATGGAGTTACCGCCGCGCAGCAGCACCCTGTTGCCCGCAACGAGGCCCAAGTCCTCTACGAGCACTTGGGCAATGCGGTTCACCCGCTCCAGCGCATCGCCGTAGCTCAGTACGATGCGGGGAGACCGCAGCATCGGGCGGTCTGCCCAGCCTTTGCTATGGACGGCATCATCGAGCAAGGCCACCACCGTGTTGGCTTGTTCGGGAATTTGCAGCTCGGGCAAATCGTAGTGCATGTGTGCACGTTGCGCAGGTGGCGGCAAGCGGTCGATCACAAAACGGTCGATGTGCGCACTGGTTGCCATGGTGTTACCCCTTAGTTGCCTGCGCTTTGCAGCGCGGCTTTGCCAATAATGAGCTGCTGCACCTCGGTTGCGCCTTCGTAGATGCGCAGTGCGCGGATGTCGCGGTACAGGTGCTCTATCGCGTTACCCACCTGCACGCCAGCGCCGCCGTGCATTTGCAGGGCCATGTCAACCACGCGGCTGGCGTTTTCGGTGGCCACCATTTTGGCCATGGCCGCTTGGGCGGTGTAGCTTTTGGGCAGCGCGCCGCCGTTTTTGGCCGACATGTCGCGCACCCAAGCGGCGCGGTAGGTCAACAGTGCGCCCGCGTCAATCAAGGCGGCCATTTCGCCCAGTTTGGCTTGTGTGAGCTGAAAATCAGCCAAATTTTGGCCAAACATCTTGCGGTTTTGCGCATAGCGTATGGCCTCTGCCAAGGCTCGGCGTGCCATGCCCAGTGCTGCGCCCGCGACCGATGGGCGAAAAATATCCAAGCTTTGCATGGCCAATTTAAAGCCCAGATTTAGCTCGCCCAGCAAAGCGCTGGCTGGCACAGCGCATTGGTCAAACACCAGTGTGGCCAGCGGGTGCGGTGCCATCACTTGAATGTGGTGTGAATCATCGAGCCCGTGGGTGGGCGCATCCACAATGAAGGCACTGATGCCGCGGGTGCCCAAACGGGGCTCGGTTTTGGCAAAAGTGACATAAAAATCGGCCATGCCGCCGTTGCTGATCCAAGTTTTGCTGCCAGAAAGCTTAAAACCAGCCGCTCCAGCAGAGTTTAAGGTTTTTGAGGCAGATGTCATTGCCATAGCGTCATATGTAGCTATTGTTTGCATAGCGGACACGTCGCTCCCGGCAACGGGCTCGCTCAGCGCAAAGGCCGCTACCATTTGCCCACTGGCCACACCGCGCAGGTATTTCTCGCGCTGCGCCGCACTGCCCGCAAGACTAATAGCGCCGCTACCCAAGCCCTGCATGGCAAATGCAAAGTCTGCCAGCGGCGAATGGTAAGCCAGCGTTTCGCGCATGACCACCAAGGCGCGGGAGTCCAATGCTTCCAATGCGCCGCCCCAAGCGGCGGGCACGCAGTAGCGCAGCCACTGGTTTGCGCCCAAGAGTTTGACCCAAGCTTTGCAGGCGGCGCGGTCGTCGCTTTCGTCAACCTGCTGCTTGGGCATCCAGTCGGCCAAACACCGACCCATTTCGCGGTGAACTGGATCAAAAAACGGCAAATCTAGGTGCGCGGTGGGGGCGGGCGCTGGCAAAGGGGGTGTTGCGCAAGACATGTTGAACCTTGTGGTGTGACAAAAAACTCAATTACCTGCAAAAACAGGTGTCTGCTTGGCCGCAAAAGCCGTATAGGCGCGTTGAAAGTCGCCCGTGGCCATGCAGATGGCCTGCGCCTGCGCTTCGGCCTCTAGGGCTTGGTCTAGCCCCATGTTCCATTCTTGGTGGAGCATGGTTTTGGTCATGCCGTGGGCAAATGTGGGGCCGCTGGCCAAACTCTGCGCCAGCGCAGCGGCGGCGGCTTGCAGGTTGACACCTTCGTGCAGGGCATTAAAAAAGCCCCAGTGCAAGCCCTCTTGCGCGGTCATGGCGCGTCCAGTGAACAAAAGCTCCGAAGCGCGGCCTTGGCCAATCATGCGCGGCAGCAAAGCGCAGGCGGCCATGTCAGCGCCCGCCAAACCCACGCGGGTGAACAAAAAGGCCACCTTGGCTTGTGGCGTGCCCAGCCGCACATCAGAAGCGAGCGCTAACATAGCGCCAGCGCCAGCGCAGATACCGTCTACCGCCGCCACAATCGGCTGCGGGCACATACGCATGGCCTTGACCACGTCGCCCGTCATGCGGGTGAATTCGAGCATTTCAGGCATGCTCATTTTGGTCAAGGGCCCAATAATTTCGTGCACATCGCCGCCCGAGCAAAAGTTGCCCCCCTGGCCCGTGAGCACAATGGCCTTGACATCGGTGGCGGTATTGAGCGCACGGAACAGTTCGCGCAACTCGGCATACGACGCAAAAGTCAACGGGTTTTTCCGCTCTGGGCGGTTCAGGCTGAGCGTGGCCACACCGCCATCAAAGGCATAGGCAAAATGCTGCGCTGCGTAGGCCGCATAGGGCTTGAACTGGCCGCGCATGGGGTTGGAGTCGGTGATGTAGTGTTTCATGGCGCAAAAATGTTGTTATGGGTTTAGTCGGTCGCGGTTTGCAACGCGCTTTTCACACGCCCTAGCAGTCCGTGCAGGGCGCTGATATCGTGGCTGCCCAGCCCCGCAAAGGCTTGTACCACCCATTCCTCGTGGGCGAGCGCCATAGCGGCGAAGCTGGTGCGGCCAGCGGCGGTGAGCCGTACCCAATAGGCGCGGCGATCGTGGCCGGGCGTGGTGCGCTCTACCAGGCCTTCGGCCACGAGTTGGTCGGTAATGCCCGTGACGGAGCCGCCCGTGACCATCATGCGCTTAGACAGCTCGCTCATTTTGAGCCCAGCGGGCGCACGTTCGAGTTGGGCGAGCAGGTCAAAGCGCGGCAGCGTGGTGTTGAATGCATCGCGCAGCTGGCCGCGCAACTGCTTTTCAATCAGCTGGGTGCAGGTGAGCATGCGCAGCCACAGGCGCAGTGCATCGGCGTGTTCAGAATGGGCGCGGGCTTCGAGATCCATGGGTTGCGGGCTTATAAGGGGATTAAATGCACTTTTTACTATATTTTTAATAGCTAACTATGACTATTTGACGGTGACATCTGCCTGTTTTTTCTTAAAAATATCGCGGTAAAGCTGGTCTCGCCCACTTTCGTAGGGTTTGGGCCAGTCGACAGCGCGGCTTTGCAGCAAAGCCGCTTCATGCAGCGTCCAAGCCGGGTTGGCCAAATGTGGCCGCGCGATGGCGCACAGGTCAGCGCGGCCTGCGGCAATGATGCTGTTGGCATGGTCTGCCTCGCTGATCGCACCCACGGCCATCGTGGCAATGCCCACCTCGTTGCGAATGCGGTCGGCAAAGGGCGTTTGGTACATGCGGCCATACACCGGCTTGGCCGCCCGCGTGGTTTGGCCCGACGACACGTCGATCATGTCGGCCCCCGCCGCTTTGAACAGGCGGGCTATCTGCACCGCATCGTCGTCGGTGTTGCCGCCTTCGGCCCAGTCGTGCGCCGATATGCGCACGCTGATGGGCAAATGGGCAGGCCATGCCTCTCGCACGGCGGCAAATACTTCTAGCGGGTAGCGGCAACGGTTGGCCAAGCTGCCGCCATAGGCATCGCTGCGCAGATTGGTGAGCGGGCAGATAAAGCCCGACAGCAGGTAGCCGTGGCCGCAGTGCAGCTCCAGCCAGTCAAAGCCTGCGCGGGCGGCGCGTTGCGTGCTGGCCACAAACTGCGCCGTGAGCTGCGCCATGTCGGCGGCATCCATGGCGCGGGGCGTTTGGTTGTGGGGGCCATAGGGCAGGGCGCTGGCAGCCATCAGCGGCCAGTTGCCGCTAGCCAATGGCGCGTCGGTGGTTTCCCAGCCCAGTTGGGTAGAGCCTTTTGCGCCACTGTGCCCTAGTTGGATGCCCATTTTGGCGCTGCTCGATGCATGCACGAAGTCGACAATCCGTTTGGCGGCGGCCTCTTGCGCATCGGTCTCTAGCACCGTGCAACCGGGCGTGATGCGGCCTTGCAGGGTGGGCGATGTCATCTCCACCACCACCAAGCCCGCGCCGCCCAGCGCCCGAGCGCCCAAGTGCACAAGGTGAAAGTCTTGCATCAGCCCATTCACCGCGCTGTAGGTGGCCATGGGGGACACCACAATGCGGTTTTTTAGCCTGAGACTGCGCAGCGTGTAGGGCAGGAGCATGGGCGGGGCGGGGTATTTTGCGGGCGGCTGCGGGATGCCCGGGGGGAGCTTACCCTGATTTGTCAGCCAGTTTTCATAGCCCTTGAGCCACGCCGCATCGCGCAGGCGCAGGTTTTCATGGCTGATGCGCTGGCTGCGCGTGAGCAAGCTGTAGGCAAACTGCTCAATCTCCATGCTGCTGTAACGCTGCACATTTTCAAACCATTCGGTAGAGTTGCGTGCAGCATTTTGAATTTTAAGAACTTCTATGCTTCTGCGCTCTTGGTAGCTCATTAGTGCGCTATTTAAATCAGAGCTAGAAGCGATTGCTTGCGCCAGATCAATCGCGTCTTCAAGCGCCAGCTTGGTGCCCGAGCCTATCGAAAAATGCGCCGTATGCGCTGCATCCCCCATCAGCACAATCGGCGTGTCTTTGCCAGCAATCACTTCGCGGTGCACCCAATTGCCACACACCACACGCGGAAAGCGGATCCAATTGGCCGAACCGCGCAAATGCGTTGCATTGGTCATCAGCGCATGGCCGTCTAAATACTGGGCAAACAGTTTTTCGCAAAAAGCCGTGGCCTCGTCTTGCGCCATGTGCTCTATGCCATGCGCATCCCACGTGGCCTGCGGCGTTTCCACAATAAAGGTAGAGGTGGTGTCGTTGAATTGGTAGGCATGCGCTGCAAACCAGCCGTGTTCGGTTTTTTCAAAAGCAAAGGTGAAGGCATCAAAAGTTTTGTGGGTGCCCAGCCAGACAAAGCGGC
>JANOYR010000103.1:0-1643 GCA_031428975.1 Polaromonas sp.
ACTTCAGCTCCGCGGCTGTCCTCCGGCCTGCGGCCTCCCCCTTTATGCCGCTGCGCTGAAGTAGCACCACCGCCCAGCGCCTGAGCGCCCGAACTCATCCACCAAGCCGCGACAGCGCCCATTGCACATGCTCACGCACCACCTCGCTGGGGTGCAATAAGCGAGAACGCAAGGCTGCTAACACTTCTGGGGACGACCTTGCATTGCCCAGCCCCACCGCCACATTGCGCAGCCATCGCTCGTAGCCAATGCGGCGGATGGCGCTGCCTTCGGTGTGGCGCAAAAAATCTGCCTCGGTCCAGGCCAACAGCGCCACCAGATGCGCCCCTGTCAGCCCCACACGGGCATCAAAATCGGGCAATGCAGACACTTGGGCGTATTTGTTCCATGGGCAAATCGTTTGGCAGTCGTCGCAGCCGTAGATGCGGTTGCCTATCGAGGGGCGCAGCTCCAGCGGAATACTGCCCGCGTGCTCAATGGTCAAATACGAGATGCAGCGCCGCGCATCTAGGCGGTGTGGGGCGATGATGGCCTGCGTGGGGCACACGTCGATGCAGGCGGTGCATGCGCCACAATGCGCCGTCACGGCTGCGCTAAACGGCAGGGCAAAATCGACATACATTTCACCCAAAAAAAACATCGACCCCGCCTCGCGCGAGAGCAGCAGGGTGTGTTTGCCGCGCCAGCCAAGGCCGCTGCGGCTGGCCAGCTCTGCTTCTAAAACAGGAGCACTGTCAGTAAACACCCTGTGCCCAAACGGCCCAATTTCATCGGCAATTCGGTCACATAGCTTTTGCAGCCGCGCCCTGAGCACTTTGTGGTAGTCGCGCCCACGCGCATAGATGGACACCACGGCCTCGCCCGAGTTGCCCTGCCGCGCCAGCTCTTGCGCCGCCCAGTCGGGTGGGGTGTTGCGCGGCAAATAGTCCATGCGTGCCGTGATCACGCTGACCGTGCCGGGCACCAGCTCGGCGGGGCGGGCGCGGCGCAGGCCGTGGGAGGCCATGTAATGCATGGCACCATGAAAACCCGCATCGAGCCAAGCCTGCAAACCCGGCTCGGCAGACGATAAATCCACGCCAGCCACGCCAATCTGAGAAAATCCCAGCTCCCGCGCCCATTCGCGCACGCGGGAGACGAATTCTGTGGGATTATCGAGAACATGAGTCACCCCCCTATTGTAAAAACGCTTTGCTGGCAAACCGAGGACGACACTTGTGCGTTTGCACAGCAATTGGCGCGTTTGCCCGCTATTCGCACCGCTTTTGTGGAACTGCGCGGTGAGTTGGGCGCTGGTAAAACGAGTTTTGTGCGGCATTTGCTGCAAGCGCTGGGCGTGCAGGGGCGCATTAAAAGCCCCACCTATGCCGTGGTGGAGCCCCACGAGGCGGGCGACTTGAAAATTTGGCATTTTGATTTTTATAGATTTACCGACCCCCGCGAATGGGAAGACGCGGGTTTTCGGGATCTTTTTGCCAGCGCAGGCCTGAAACTTGCCGAGTGGCCTGACAACGCCCGCGCCGCCCTGCCCTTGGCCGATTTGGCCATTGACCTGCGGGTCAATGCCGATGCGTCGCGCAGCGTCACCCTGACTGCTCACACCGCGCTAGGCGCAGCGCTTTTGGTATGACTGATGCACCAAA
>JANOYR010000104.1:0-19300 GCA_031428975.1 Polaromonas sp.
GTGTCGGTGTCTTTACAATCCTGTACTGATGCCGACACTTGAATCCCCCCCCATACATCCTGTTTTCAATAGCCTTTCGCCGTGGCGCATGTCCGTTGCGCCCATGATGGATTGGACAGACCGCCATTGCCGCTACTTTCATCGGCTGCTCACCCAAAACACCCTTTTATACACCGAGATGGTGACAACGGGCGCATTGCTGCACGGCGATGTGCCTCGGCACTTGGATTTTTCTGAGCAAGAACACCCCGTTGCACTGCAATTGGGCGGCAGCGATCCTGCCGATTTGGCCAAAGCAGCCAAGCTGGGGCAAGACTGGGGCTACAACGAGATCAACTTGAACTGCGGCTGCCCGTCAGAGCGGGTGCAGCGCGGCGCATTTGGCGCCTGCCTAATGGCCGAGCCACTGCTTGTGGCCGATGGCGTCAAAGCCATGCTAGACGTGGTGCAAATTCCCGTCACCGTCAAACACCGTATTGGTATTGACAAAACCGAAGACTATGGATTTGTGCGCGATTTTGTGGGCACGGTGGCAGCGGTGGGCTGCAAGGTGTTCATCGTGCACGCGCGTAATGCGTGGCTGCAAGGCCTGTCGCCAAAGCAAAACCGCGAAGTGCCGCCCCTGCGCTATGCGCTGGTGCACCAGCTCAAAGCCGATTTTCCAGATTTATGCATTGCCATTAATGGTGGATTTACCACCACAGCGCAATGCACCGAGCAGCTGGTGCAACTCGACGGTGTGATGGTTGGCCGCGAGGCTTACCACAACCCGTGGTGGCTGGCAGATTGGGATGCTGCGTTTTTCGGAGCAGAGCAAGCAAATGCCACGCGCGACAGCGTGGAAGAGCTGATGGTGCAATACATGGAGTGTTGCATGGCCGAGCGCGGCACGCCTTGGTATGCAATTGCCCGCCACATGCTTGGGCTTCGCCATGGGCAAAAAGGCGCGCGCCTGTGGCGGCAAGTGTGGAGCGACCACCGGCTGAAAGCTGAGCCGGCACGGGTGGTGTGGGAGAAGGCGCACAACGCATTGGAAACGGCCAGCTAACCCACCACAGGAAGGTGCAATTTATGGGCTGGGAGCTGCTAGCCCTGAGCTACTCGTGCGGCCAAAAATTGCAGCGCCTTGTAGCTGGCCAGAAGTGGTACTAGCGTTGTACACCACCCCTGCTCGGGTTGCGAATGCGCCGGTAAACATGCCCGAAACCGATATGTTTCTTTCAACGGAACCATTGTTAAACTGCCCACCGCTGATTCTTGCTGTTTCTGAAAAATTTATTGCAGTGTTGCCCGCTGATCGGGTGTTGATATTGACCGTGACGTTTCCAGTGCCGAAATTAGTTAACAAATGGCTGGAAGACTCGATAGCGCCAGTCGTAACGTTGCCCGCTAAGTCTTTTAAGGTGGGCGCAGATCCGCTGATCAAGTCGTAACGTGCAGTCCCTGCGTTGGGCATGTAGCTGGTGGGCTTGCCAATGAGATAATGCACATTGGCAATATTGAGTGTGTCAACAGGGGAGTTGACCGTGTCCACTTTTTTTGCCAGCGACCAATACCCCCAACCGATAAAGTCACTCTCCCCATTTAGACCAATCGAGCCACGCGCATTCACCGAGTTTGAAAGGGGCATGAGCAGCGTGCTGTCATTGTTGCCATTGTCTACAAGGTGTGATGTCACCAACTCACCCTTGAAAATGGAGTTGCCAATGTATTCGTCGGGTAGATTGTATTTATAAATATCTTTGTGCGCCAAAACCATGGTGTAGCCAACGCCATCAACGGTTGCCGGAGCGACCACTGGTGCGGCCAACGCAAAACTGGCAGCTCCGCCAAATGTGCCATGCTCGGTACTATTGCCCACGAAGCTCAAACCTGCTCTGCCTGCGGTAGGGCCAAAGAAACCGCCAGCCACAGCGCCTTTGCCGCAATTACTTGTTCCGTTGTTGCAGGCGGTGTTTGACACGGTGACATTGCCCGCAATATAAGAACCCTGCGTGCCCACGCTACCACGCAATTTGTAGGTTGGTAAAACTGTGTTTTGTGTCAACTGCGGGCTCTCCGATGTAGAGGCCACTGGATTGGTTGCCGGAAAGAGGATGTCCAAACTTACATCCACAAAATTACCCGTACCCAGAAAATCCACCGTCAGTTTGCTGCTGGACATCACTGAACCAACGACTAAATTGTTGCGTGAGGAAAATACAGGCGTAGCCGCAGTGAAGGCGTATTCGCCCCGCATGCCAACCAGCGTATTGCTAAGCAACGCAGAGTCTGGTGTTGTTTGCCCCGTCACAAAGTTAAAAGGGGTGACAGTTTGGGCCGTGGCGGGAGTTGTGGGGGTATCGTTCCATGTGGCGCTGCTCCAAGTGCCCAGCAACACACGGTCGCCGCCAGCTACGGTGCCGCTGGCATTGGCCAATACGGCAGTACCTGCATTGACTCCTTTAGCGTTGGGTGACCGAGCAGACAAATATTCGGTGGGGATACCGTTGGCATCTAAAACCAGTGCCCCATCACCTGAGTCTCGGTTGAAGTAAATGCCTTCCCCTATTTGGCCAATGAAGCCAATGCCTGCAAATCCAACGCCAGCAAGCACCGTCGATGCTGGAGCTGGAGCTGGAGTCGGTGCAGGCGAGGGAGTCGGTGTAGGTGCAGGGCTTGGTGTAGGTGTGGGGGAGGGTGCTGGCGAAGGTGTGGGGGTTTCGGCTGCGGGTTTGGGCGCCTGCGCTACAGCTGTGCTGCCGCCATCCTTCTCAGTCTTGTTGCCCACTTCGGTCGATTGCTGTGCTGGCGGGGGCGGTGGTGTTGTGGCGCGCACATTGGTACGGGCGGGCGCATCCGTGCTATTTTTAACCAAAGCGGACTCGCCTGCTGTTAAACCGACGCAACCGGCCTTGTTGCAGACTTCGATCGCGTCCAGTTCGGTGGTAACAGACAGTGAGCCGTCGCTGTTGTAGGCCAAATTAAAACCCGACCCGCGGATGCCGATGGTGGCAGTGGTCGTCATCACTTTGTAGTTGTCGCGGTTGCGTTTGCCAATCAAGCCCGTGAGGGCGCGCATTCCACCTTGCAAAAGGTTAACTAAAAACTTGTCTTGTTTACCGTCTTGTGCATCTACATAATTGTCAATAGAAAAACGCGAGTTAGGCGCAAGGGATACCAAGCCGCCGTCAGTGAAGCGAATTTGGGCGCGGCCAGTGTCGCTGGTGACAATGGTGTCGCCGCTGTCCACAGAACCGCCTTTGGCTAAAGCCAGTGCGCCTGATGTTTTGCGCACTGAAACCTCACCTGCGGTAAATTGTGCAATGCCTGCGGCAGCGTGTGCTTGAAGCGGATACACCGCAGCAAGTGCTAAAAATAGACTGGCTTGCGCAAAGACTTGTGTGTTGGATGTTTTTTTCATGTGGCTTCCCCTGTTAAAAATCACGCTTAGCACTGACAGATACCGAGCGTTTGCTAAAGTCATTCAAAACGATGTTGGATGCCGTTTGCGCCCAATTGAATTGCGGCGTGACGCGCCACATTTTGGCAGGAGTCCAGCCTAATCCGATCCCTATATTGGATTGCTTGTCTTCTCTGGTGATCCCAAAACTGGGTTCATCGCCACCGAACTTGCGTTTCTCGTAGCCTAAGGACGCGAATAAAGACAGATCCTCTGTCAAAGCCTTTTGAAAACCGGCACGAATGCCCCACAGGCTATGCCCTAGGTGCGGAACTCCCGCTGATTTCTCGCGCTCAGTGCCCAAGTAGCCACCGCCAAAAACCACCAAATTGTCTATAAAAGTGTGGGCGTAGTTGCTGCCCACGACCGTGCGCTTGGCATTCTTGATGTCTTGCGGGGAGGGGTATGATAATTGCGACCATTGCAGGTAAGTAGACAGTTGTCTGAAATTGTCTAACCGATAAGTCCATTCGCCTACCAAACCTGCTTGGTTGCGTGCAGTTGCACCGTTGAGTCTAGATGTATCGAGCGCAACCACCAAGCTGTATTCCATTTGCTCATGGCGGTATGCAGCGCCAGCGTTGACGCCAAGGCTGTCGCTGTTAAATTGGCTTGCATCGCCGGGGTGTTTGCGAATACTGCCATTGAGATTGCCAATGAGCGACCAGCGGGGGTCTTGCAGCACATAGCGACCTGAAACACCCGCACCAAGGTTATAAAAACTACTAGGTGTTTTGACGCTAGAGGCTGGCAATGTCAAAACCAAACCGCCAATGATAGGCACGCCAGCCGGAATAGGCACACTTGCGCTTGCAGGTCCGCCGTTGACATTGCTGTCATGCCCAATGGCAAAATCCATGTAAGTGCGCACAGTCGAGCGTGCCGCATCGTCGGCGCGGTCGATGGCTTGCAGGAATTGGTTGATGGTACTGATGACGGCTTCTGGTGCGCCCTGTTTTTTAGTTTCTTCGAGTGCCTTACGCGAGCCAGCGTTATCACCCACGGCAAACAATGCACGCCCTAATTCTGCCCTAGCCCGCGTGTTGCTGGGCTGCACCGCCAATACCCGCTCCAAAGCGAAGATGGCTCGGGTGTGCTGAGCAGATCCGTTTGCAGCAATGCCCAGCACCGCGTCAAAATCGGGGTCACCAGCGCGCTGCGCCTCAAAGGGCTCGAGCATGTTGAAAGCTTGCAAGGCTTGTCCAGCCTCAGACAACGCGGCCGCCTCGCGCACCAGCTTGTCAACTTCAGCATGCGCTAAGCTGCTTGCTAATGCGAGGGTGCAAGCCAAAGCGATCATTTTGGCTTGTCGCAATGGCCTTACGGCTAGAAGCTTGGGGGCGATCGGTGTGGGCGCGCAGCCCGTGTTAGTAGCGTGTTGCATGTCAAATTCCTCTGGTGATTTATACCACGCGAGGGGACTGCTTGCCAACTCCGTTGGTCGTTTGTGTGGGCAGCGCTTGCAGAAAACGCAACTTTACGGCAGTTTTTTCTTGCCACCCTTGCGGGAATACCCTAATTTTATACTCGCGTATTGTTATTAGCATATAAGCAATTACTTATTTATGGATATGGAGTGTGGTATGTCGCTATTAGATATTGACGGATTGGCACATGGAGAGCACATGCAATCCGAGCGCGTGTTTGAATTGGCGGCTGAGTTGTTCAGTCTTTTGGGCACACCTATGCGCCTTCGCATCTTGAGTGCATTGTGCGATGGTGAGCGCAGTGTTTCACAGCTCTTAGACACGATGCGCACCACCCAGCCCAATTTGAGCCAGCACTTGGCGGTAATGTACAAAAGTGGTGTTTTGGCTAAGCGCAAGGAGGGCGCGCAAGTGATTTACCGCGTGCAAAGCGAGCGAGCGGTCTCACTGTGCCGCAACGTCTGCACCCAAATCGCCATTGAATTAGACGACGCTCCCAGCATTCCCGCCATGGATCGACTGACAGCCCGCGTTTGAAGGCGAACCCTATGCGAAACAACCGATTTATTCAGGCTGCGCCTGAAGGCTTTTTAAGTTCAGAACACATTAAAGCGGTGCACGGAGGGCGGCGCGGCTTTATGGGCGCAGCCTTCGCTGCTGCTTTGGCGGGCGCTGCGAGCGCAAGAGCCCAAACGCATGCAGCTTCTGCGGCGCTCGGCGACCCCAACATACTGAATCTACCCGACCACAGCAAAGCGCTGGGGCAGGGCGCTGCGACACGAGGCTACGGCCAGCCCAGTGTGCATGAGAAGAATTTACAGCGCCGCGAGAGCCCGGGTCTCACGCGGGTGCCGCAGGCGGGCGTGAGTTTTGCGCCGCTGCAAGGTCTGTTTGGCATCATCACGCCCAGCGGTCTGCATTTTGAACGCCACCACCAAGGTTGGTGGGACATAGCGCCCGATCAACACCGCCTCATGGTCAATGGTTCTGACGACAAAATGCTCAAAATCCCCATGGTGTTCACTATGGACGACATCATGCGCCTGCCCAGCGTAAGCCGTATGCATTTCATCGAGTGTGGCGCTAACAGCGGTATGGAGTGGGGCAACGTCTCGGTGCCCACGGTGCAATACACCCACGGCATGATCAGTTGCAGCGAGTTCACGGGCGTGCCGCTTAAGGCATTGCTTGACATGTGCGGCGCAGACTACAAACGTGGCAAATTCATTTTGGCCGAGGGGGCTGATGGCTCTGGTATGACGCGCACCATTCCGATGGCGCTGGTTGAAAGCGGCGAAGTGTTGGTTGTTTATGGGCAAAACGGTGAAATGTTAAGACCTGAAAACGGCTACCCTCTGCGCCTCGTGGTGCCCGGCGTTCAGGGTGTCAGCTCGGTCAAATACCTGCGCCGTATCGAGCTGGGCGATATGCCCTACGCCACCAAAGACGAAACTATTCATTATGTAGACCTCATGCCCGATGGCCAGCACCGCCAGTACACCAGCACCCAAGAGGTTAAATCGGTGATTACTTCGCCCAGCGGTGGGCAGGTGCTGCTGGACAAAGGCTACCACCAGATTACGGGATTGGCATGGAGCGGTCGAGGCAAGGTGCGCCGCGTCGAGGTGTCATCAGACGGCGGCATCAACTGGCTTGCTGCGCGGCTGGAATCGCCTGTGCTGAGCAAATGCCTCACCCGTTTTAATGCCGATTGGAGCTGGGACGGCAAGCCAGCCCTGTTGCTGTCGCGCGCCGTGGATGACACAGGTCACATCCAACCCACCTACACAGCACTACGCAAAGTGCGTGGCACGCGGGGTATCTACCATAACAATGCAATACAGACTTGGCTAGTGGGTCAGAGCGGGGAGGTGTCTAATGTGCAACTTTTTTGATGCTTGCTTGGGGTTTATGAGGTCGAAAGCGGACTTGGCCGGACGCAGAGGACGCAAAAGTTGCGCAGAGGACGCAAAAGGAATACCAAAAGATATTCAAATTGGTCAATTTATGGAGAAAAAGCACATTGTCACTGTCATATGGTCATATGTTGCTATAAAAATAATACTATTGAAAAATACACACTCGAATAAATTTAAAATTAATATCTGCTCAAAACCAAGCCTATTTCAATCAAAACTGGATCCCATTTCGGTATTCTTTCGGTATTCTTTTGCGTCCTCTGCGCAACTTTTGCGCCCTCTGCGTCCGGTAGTTTGGTTTTCAGCCTTAGCCCTAAGCCTAGTAGCCGCACAAACGGCTGCTCAAACCAGCTTCCAAGGCATTGGCCGACCAGCGACCCCAGCCGAAATCAAATCTTGGGACATCGACGTGCGCCCCGACTTCAAAGGTTTACCGAAGGGGCAGGGCAGCGTGCAGCAGGGCGAGCAAATTTGGGATGGCAAATGTGCGTCTTGCCATGGCAGTTTTGGGGAAAACAACGAAGTCTTCACGCCTTTGGTGGGATTCACCAGTAAAAACGACGTGGAAACAGGCCGTGTGGCGAGTTTGCAACTGGGTAACGATGCGCCTACGCGCACGTCCATGATGAAAGTGTCGCAATTGTCCACGCTGTGGGATTACATCAACCGTGCCATGCCTTGGACCGCGCCTAAGTCTTTGTCGGCAGACGAGGTGTATGCCGTGACTGCCTATATGCTCAATTTAGCGCAGGTGGTGCCCGATAGCTTCACGCTGAGCGACCAAAACATGGCGCAAACACAGGCGCGTATTCCTAACCGATTGGGCATTACTACAGCGCACAGCATGTGGCCCGGCAAAGAACATGGCGGCAGCTCCAAACCCGACGTACAAGGCTCGACTTGCATGAAAAATTGCGCCACACAGGTGCGCGTGGTCAGCTTCATTCCAGACTATGCACGCAATGCGCATGGCAATTTGGCTGAACAGTCGCGCATGCTGGGTGGCTCGCGCGGTGCGCAAACTGTGCGTGTTGACAATAGCTCTGCACCCACCAATACAGCAGCCGTCAAAATTACAGAAAATACTGCCAATGTCACCGCCGTAGCGTCACAACCTGCTCCTAATAGTGGAGCAAATACGGTGTTAAATCCCAGCCCGCAAAAATCGCAGCTAAAAATGGCCGATGTCAGTGCTGCTCTGGGCAAGCATGCTTGCATGGCTTGCCACGCAGTCAACACGCGGGTGGTGGGGCCAAGCTTTAAAGAAATCATCGCCAAACAAGGCGCAAAACCAAATGCACAGGCTTATCTGGCTGGCAAGATCAAATCAGGTGGGCAAGGCGTGTATGGCGCTATTCCAATGCCGGCACAGGCTATTTCAGAGGCTGATGCGGTGCGCATTGCCAATTGGCTGTTGCAGGGGGCCGCTCCATGACAGTGTTAACTTTTTCTAGTTTCAAGCGTTGCACAGAGGCATTTGCAATCTACAAGGGAACGCCCTGATAGAAATTGTCTCAAAGCTTGCATAAAATCACTTTAATTCACCATTATTTTTAGGAGTTCCCCCATGAAACGACGTTCATTTGTACAAACCAGCTCTGGCGCAAGCGTCTTGGCATTGGCGGCAATGGCAGGCTGGAGTCCCGCGCAGGCGCAAACTGCATGGAACAAGAGTGCCTTTGAAGGCAAAAACTTGGCCGATGTGGTCAAAGCGCTTGGTGGAGTCGCCGTTGAAAGCAAAGACATCATTTTGAATGCCCCTGAAATTGCCGAAAATGGCAACGTAGTGCGGATTGGCGCACAAAGCAATTTGCCCAACACCAGCTCTATTGCGCTCATCGTCGAGAAAAACCCCTCTGCTTTAGCTGCTGTTTTCGACGTGTACCCAGGCACAGATGCCAACATGTCAACCAATGTAAAAATGGGGCAATCGAGCAACGTCTATGCCGTCGCTAAAGCGGGTGATAAGTTTTACTACGCGGTCAAAGAAGTCAAGGTCACTCTAGGTGGCTGCGGCGGCTAAAAATTTCGACCTCTATTATTTTGTAACCCATTGATTATTAAGGATTAATTATGTCAGATCCCATGCGTATACGCGCCCAAGCACAGGGCGACAAAGTCACCGTTAGGGTGTTGGTAAGCCATGACATGGAGTCCGGCCAGCGCCGCGCTGCCGACGGTAAGCTCGTGCCCGCCCATTTCATACAAACCATTAGCGCCAGCCACAACGGCAAACCCGTCATGAGCGCCCAATGGGGCACGGCAGTGTCCAAAAATCCGTTTGTACAGTTCGCATTCAAAGGCGGTAAAGCCGGCGAAAAAGTCAGCGTGAATTGGGTTGACAACAAAGGCGAAAAACGAAGCGATGAAGCGGTGATTTCTTGAGTTTTTTGCGCTAACCTACCCTGTTGAATATGTTCACCCATTAGGAGACAATTTTGAAGAATAAAAAGCACAATGTCACGGTCATATGGTCATATACCGCTATCTTTTTAGGACTAATGGGGGTGATGCAAAACAGCTTAGCACAACCCAAATCTGCCGCCGACGCAATTGCCGACTACCGCGCTAGCTTGCAAGACGGTAATCCAGCGGATCTCAACGCTGCACGCGGCGAAGGTTTGTGGAAGGTCAAAAAAGGCCCTCAAAATCTCAGCATGGAATCCTGCGACATGGGTTTAGGGGTGGGCAAAGTCAAAGGTGTAGCCGCGCTGTTGCCAAAATACTTTGCCGATATCGGCAGGGTGATGGATGTGGAAAGCCGCTTGGTGCATTGCATGGTGAGTTTGCAGGGCGCAAAAGCGGCTGATTTCACCGCACGCACCGCTTTCTCTGCCGAAGGCGCAAAATCCACCTTGATTGAGGATTTGGTAGCCTATGTGTACGACGAATCGCGTGACGCTGTGGTCAATGTGCCGCAAAACCATGCCTTAGAAAAAGAGTCTTACGCGCGAGGCAAATCCGCCTTTTACTTCAAAGGCGGTCCTTACGATTTTTCGTGTGCCAGCTGCCACAGCGAAGACTCTAAACGCATTCGCCTGCAAGACTTGCCGAACCTAACCAAGCCACTGCCCGCGCAGGCTGCATTTACTCAGTGGCCTGCGTACCGCGTGAGCCAAGGAGCGGTGCGCACCATGCAATGGCGCTTGTACGACTGCTTTCGCCAGCAGCGTTTTCCAGAGTTGCAATACCTCTCGCAAACATCTATCGACCTGATCACTTTCATGGGCGTTAACGCCAAAGACGGCAAAATGGCCACACCAGCGATCAAGCGCTGAAACCAAGGCATTTATATGAAAAAAACAAGTAATGTCACCGTGAAATCGTCATATACAGCTACTATAAGCATAGCAATTATGACCGTCATGGGGCTCAGTAGCTGCGCATCTCCAAATAACACTCCAAGCGCCGAGCAGATGCTTGCAACGCTTAAATCATCGTTCAGCGAGCGTGGTATTGCAAAGCTTGACCGACTAGACCAAACCGAGTTACAGCGCCTGTGCTCAGAGTCCAATGCCAGCGGTCAGCCATTGCCCGAGGCCACCCGAGCACGCTTGCAAAAAGGTATTTACGATGCCATTCCCTACCCCAAAGACGGCAAATACATTGGCGACTGGAAAGAGGGGGAGCGCATTGCCCAAAACGGGCGCGGCATGCAGTTCAGCGACGCAGCAGGCGTAGCCAATGGTGCCAATTGCTATGCTTGCCACCAGCTCACCCCCACCGAAATTAGCTTTGGCAACCAAGGCCCCTCACTTCTCAAATACGGCAGTATTCGTGGCGTGAAAGACCCCATGTCGAGCGAGTCAGAGGCCATTGTCAAATACACCTACGGACGGATATGGAATACCCATGCATTCAATGCGTGCAGCAATATGCCCCGTTTTGGCGACGCAGGTATTTTGACTCCCACCCAAATCACCCATGTGATGGCTTTGCTGCTCTCGCCTGATTCTCCGGTCAATAAATAAATGAACCGCCGCGAATTTTCCAGTGTCTTAACCGCCGCTGCTGTAGCGGGCTTTCCGCTCGCCAAAGATGCCACAGCACAAGAAGCGGCTCTGCGCTACGACGTGCCCAAAACGGGCAATGTGCACCTGCTGCATATGACCGATTGCCACGCGCAGCTGCTGCCTATCTATTTTCGTGAACCGAGCGCCAACATAGGTATTGCCAATATGTGGGGCAAGGTGCCGCATTTAGCAGGGGAGCATTTGCTCAAATATGCTGCCATACAGGCGGGCAGCCCGCTGGCACATGCCCACACTTACTTAGACTTTGAACGTGCCGCGTTGCAATACGGCAAAGTGGGCGGTTTTGCGCACTTAACTACCCTTGTCAAGCAGCTCAAAGCCTCGCGCCCAGGGGCATTGCTGCTAGACGGCGGCGACACATGGCAGGGCAGCGGCACATCCTTGTGGACGGCGGGGCAAGACATGGTTGATGCTGCCAAGCTCTTGGGTGTGGATGTGATGACGGCGCACTGGGAATTCACCTTAGGTGAGAAGCGCGTGCAAGAAATTATTGGTAAAGATTTTGCGCCCAATGGATCATTCAAGGGCATTGATTTCATTGCCCAAAACGTCAAAACACGTGATTTTGAAGACCTTGTTTTCAAGCCCTATGTGCTCAAACAGATGAACGGGGTAACGGTCGCCATCATCGGTCAAGCCTTTCCTTACACGCCGATTGCCAATCCCAGTTGGTTAGTGCCCAACTGGACTTTTGGTATACAAGAGGCTGAGCTGCAAAAACAAGTGGACGAGGCGCGCGCCAAAGGCGCGCAAGCGGTGGTGTTGCTTAGCCACAACGGCATGGATGTTGACCTGAAACTGGCCAGCCGAGTCACGGGCATAGACGCTATTTTGGGCGGACACACGCACGACGGCGTGCCCCTGCCCACCACCATCAAAAATGCAAACGGACAAACATTGGTGACCAATGCCGGCAGCAATGGCAAGTTTTTAGGGGTTTTGGACTTGGATGTGCGGGACAAAAAAGTAGTGGGTATCCAATACAAGCTACTGCCTGTTTTTGCCAACTACCTAGCTGCCGACCACGATATGCAGACGCTCATCGACAAGATGCGCTTGCCTTTTAAATCTAAACTAGAAGAACCTCTGGCCGTGACCGAGGGTACGCTCTACCGCAGGGGAAATTTCAGCGGAAGTTTTGACCAAGTATTGATGGATGCGTTGTTGGCGGTGCGAGGGGGCGAAATTGCATTTTCTCCTGGCTTTAGGTGGGGTACATCCCTGTTGCCGGGCCAGACCATCACGCGCGAGCATGTCATGGACCAAACCGCAATCACGTACCCTTGGACTACGCTGAGCGATCTGAGCGGTGAAACCATCAAAACCATCTTAGAAGATGTCTGCGACAACCTCTTTAATCCTGACCCCTATTACCAGCAAGGGGGCGATATGGTGCGCGTCAGTGGTATGCAATACACCTGCGACCCAACGGCCAAGGCGGGCAACCGTATCAGTGCCATGCGCTTCAACGGCGCACCCATGGATGCCGCCAAAGTCTACAAAGTAGCAGGTTGGGCACCCGTAGCAGAAGCCAACAAAAACGCAGGTCCGGCCATGTGGGATGTGGTTGAAACCTACTTAAAAGACCGCAAAGTCCTCAAGCCTGTGGCGCTGCAAAATCCTAGCTTACTGGGCATGACTGGTAACCCCGGTTTCATTTACTGAGCAAAATAGTTCGCACAGGTGGGTAGAAACCTGCCACAATATGGGTTGACTTAAAGCCCTTCCTAGCTACAAGTGCATCCGCCAATCGGTTAAGCCGTGTCGCGGAAGGTTTATCAACCAACTAATGTTTCCCAGAGGGAAACGGAGGTCAGCAGCAAGATGTCATCTGTATACCAAGCCTACGGTAGCAATACCTATTTATTTGGCGGTAACGCCCCGTATGTCGAAGAGATGTACGAAAACTACTTAGCCAATCCTGGATCCGTGCCCGATTCTTGGCGTGGTTACTTTGATGCTCTACAGCACGTGCCCGCGTCAGATGGCAGCAACGCACACGATGTTGCGCACCTTCCCGTCATCAACGCTTTTGCTGAGCGCGCCAAGCGCGGTGTAACCAAAACCGTGGTTGCAAGCGCTGATGCTGCGATGGGCAAAAAACGCACCGCCGCCCAGCAGCTCATTGCCGCCTACCGCAACGTGGGCGCACGCTGGGCCAACTTAGACCCGTTGCAGCGCACAGAACGCGAACATATTCCTGATCTTGACCCCGCGTTTTATGGGTTCAATGACAGCGACCAAGAAACCGTGTTTGACACCAGCAACACCTATTTTGGCAAGCAGAGCATGAGCCTGCGCGACCTGATGAACGCTTTGCGTGAGACCTATTGCGGCACGATTGGTATGGAATTCATGTATTCCACCAACCAAGACGAAAAACGCTGGTGGCAGCAAAAGCTTGAATCCATCCGCAGCAAGCCCAGCTTTAACAACGAGCAAAAAAAGAATATTTTGCAAACGCTTACCGCCGCCGAAGGCTTAGAGCGCTACCTGCACACCAAATATGTAGGTCAAAAACGCTTTTCTTTAGAAGGCGGCGAGAGTTTCATCACCTCCATGGACGAGCTGGTGCAAAAAGCCGGCGTGGCCGGCGTGCAAGAAGTGGTGATTGGAATGGCCCACCGCGGCCGCTTGAATGTGCTGGTAAACACTTTAGGCAAAATGCCTAAAGATTTGTTTGCCGAATTTGACCACACCGCCCCCGAAGACCTGCCATCAGGCGATGTGAAATACCACCAAGGCTTCAGCTCGGACGTGACCACGCCCGGTGGCCCAGTGCACCTCACGTTGGCATTCAACCCATCGCACCTTGAAATTGTGAACCCCGTGGTGGAGGGGAGCGTGCGCGCCCGTATGGACCGCCGTGGCGACAGCATTGGCACCAGCGTATTGCCCATTTTGGTGCACGGCGATGCCGCCTTTGCAGGCCAAGGCGTGGTCATGGAAACGCTGGCTCTAGCCCAAACCCGTGGCTACTACACGGGCGGCACGGTGCACATCGTCATCAATAACCAAATTGGCTTTACGACCAGCGATCCACGCGACACCCGCTCCACCATTTACTGCTCTGACGTGGTCAAAATGGTCGAAGCCCCTGTGTTGCACGTCAATGGCGACGACCCAGAAGCCGTCACGCTGTGCAGTCAGTGGGCGCTGGAATACCGCCAAAAATTCAACAAAGACGTGGTGGTCGACATCATTTGCTTTAGAAAACTCGGCCATAACGAGCAAGACACCCCCGCGCTCACCCAGCCGCTGATGTACAAAAAAATCGCCACACACCCCGGCACACGCCGCTTGTATGCCGATAAATTGTCTGCACAAGGCATGGGCGCCACCATTGGTGACGACATGGCCAAAGCCTACCGCGCCGCGCTAGACGAGGGCCGCCACACCGAAGACATCACGATTACCAACTTCAAAAGCAAGTTCGCAGTCGATTGGTCGCCTTATTTGGGCAAAAAGTGGACAGACGCGGGCGACACAGCCATTCCTATGGCTGAATGGAAGCGCATTGCCGAGCGCATCACCACTATTCCCGCCAGCGTCACGCCGCACAATTTGGTCAAAAAAGTGTACGACGACCGCGCTGCCATGGGCAGGGGCGACATCCCTGTAGACTGGGGCATGGGCGAGCACATGGCTTTTGCATCGCTGGTGGCCAGTGGCTACCCTGTGCGCCTGTCGGGTGAAGACTGCGGACGCGGCACGTTCACCCACCGCCATTCAGTCATCCACGACCAAAGCCGCGAAAAATGGGATTCGGGCACTTACATTCCCCTGCAAAACGTGGCCGATGGCCAAGCACCCTATGTGGTGATTGACTCTTTGCTCAGCGAAGAAGCCGTACTCGGTTTTGAATACGGCTATGCGTCGAATGACCCCAACACCTTGGTGATATGGGAAGCGCAGTTTGGCGATTTTGCCAACGGCGCACAGGTGGTGATTGACCAGTTCATTGCCAGCGGCGAAGTCAAGTGGGGTCGTGTGAACGGCATCACCCTGATGCTGCCCCACGGCTACGAAGGCCAGGGCCCTGAGCACAGCTCGGCGCGTCTTGAGCGATTCATGCAGTTGGCGGCGGATACCAATATGCAAATTGTGCAGCCCACCACTGCCAGCCAAATCTTCCACGTGCTGCGCCGCCAGATGGTGCGCAATGTGCGCAAACCGCTGATTATTATGACGCCCAAGTCACTCTTGCGCGCCAAGGATGCGGCATCGCCATTGAGTGAGTTCACCAAGGGCGGCTTCCAAACTGTGATTCCAGAAAACAAAGAACTCGACGCGAAAAAGGTCAAGCGCGTGGTGGCCTGCTCAGGCAAGGTGTACTACGACTTGGTGCGCAAACGCGAAGAAAAAGGCCACGATGACACGGCTCTGATTCGTGTAGAGCAGGTGTATCCATTTCCGCACAAAGCCTTTGCCGCAGAGCTCAAAAAATACCCCAATGCCACTGACATTGTGTGGTGTCAAGACGAACCGCAAAACCAAGGCGCGTGGTTCTTCATTCAACACAACATCCACGAAAACATGTTGGACGGCCAAAAACTAGGCTACAGCGGACGTGCAGCTTCCGCATCGCCAGCGGCAGGCTATGCACATTTGCACCAAGAGCAACAAAAAGCGCTGGTAGATGGGGCGTTTGCTAAGCTCAAAGGTTTTGTTTTAACTAAGTAATTTTTGGAAATAATCATGGCAATCGTAGAAGTAAAAGTACCCCAACTGTCTGAATCTGTGGCTGAGGCCACCATGCTGCAATGGAAAAAGAAAGTCGGCGACGCAGTCACCGCAGATGAAATTTTGATCGAAATTGAGACTGACAAAGTCGTGCTTGAAGTGCCCGCCCCTAGCTCAGGGGTGTTAGTTGAGTTGGTGGTTGCCAGTGGTGGCACCGTATTGGCAGAGCAGTTGATTGCACGCATCGACACCGCAGCATCTGCTGGTGCTTCTGTGGTTGCAGCTGCAGCGCCCGTGGCTGCTGTGGCATCCGCTGCACTTGCAGCCCCAGCTTCGCTTGGCGGTGCTATGGCAGGCGTAGCCATGCCAGCAGCCGCCAAAATTATGGCAGACAACGGCTTGGCTTCGGGCTCGGTTTCTGGCACTGGCAAAGATGGACGTGTGACCAAGGGCGATGTGCTTGGCGCTATCAGTTCAGGAGCTAACAATAACGCTGCTGCGGTGACATCTGCCCCAAATTCTGTAAATATCTCGACAGGTGCGCCCAAAGCCGTATTAGCGCAGGTAAGTGCGCCTGCCGTCGATACTGGTCTTGGAGAGCGCCCCGAACAGCGCGTGCCCATGAGCCGTTTGCGTGCCCGTGTGGCTGAGCGCTTGCTGCAATCGCAGTCCACCAATGCTATCTTGACTACCTTCAACGAAATCAACATGGCACCCGTGATGGAAATGCGCAAGCGCTTCCAAGAAAAGTTTGAGAAAGAGCATGCCGTCAAACTCGGTTTCATGAGCTTCTTTGTCAAAGCCGCCGTGCATGCCTTGAAGAAATTCCCCGTGCTCAACGCATCGGTGGATGGTAACGACATCGTCTACCACGGCTACTTTGACATCGGTATCGCCGTGGGCAGCCCACGCGGTTTGGTGGTGCCTATTTTGCGCAATGCCGACCAAATGAGTTTTGCCGACATCGAGAAGAAGATCGCCGAATTTGGCAAAAAAGCTGCTGAAGGCAAACTCGGAATTGAAGACATGACCGGCGGCACCTTCTCGATTAGCAACGGCGGTACTTTCGGCTCCATGATGTCCACCCCCATCATCAACCCACCGCAAAGCGCCATCTTAGGCGTGCACGCCACCAAAGACCGCGCCATGGTCGAAGGCGGCGTAGTGGTGGTGCGCCCCATGAACTATTTCGCTATGAGCTACGACCACCGCATCATCGACGGACGCGAAGCCGTGCTCGGCTTGGTGGCCATGAAAGAAGCGCTGGAAGATCCGGCGCGGTTGTTGTTCGACATTTAATCTGCTCTATGCCTAATATCTCAACCGGTGTGGTGCAGGTTCTTGGGACTATCAATGCGTCTCTGATGACTGCTAATGCTGCATTTTTGGGGTATTGGGGTTTTGCGCCGGGTACTCCCAATTGGAGTTTGCGGCATCTTTCTGTATTAAGTTTCGTAGCTTTAGCGTTTGTATTGATCGCATTGTCTCTGAGCTCTTTGATGAAGCCAATCGACAACAATGCAGAATTCTCAAACGTCCAGCAGGCTAAGAAATTTCTTTTTTGTGCAATGGTTGCAACGTTCATTGCCTTCGGAACTGCAATCGTATTAGGTTTTTAAAATGACTAAACAATTCGACGTTATCGTCATCGGTGGAGGCCCTGGTGGCTATATTGCGGCTATTCGTGCTGCGCAGCTTGGTTTTCAAGTGGCTTGTGTGGACGACTGGAAAAACGCCAAAGGCGGGTCGGCACTTGGCGGCACTTGCACCAATGTGGGTTGTATTCCTTCGAAGGCTCTGCTGCAAAGCTCAGAGCATTTTGAGCAGGCAGGACACCATTTTGCAGACCATGGCATTGGGCTAAAGGATTTGAGCATCGACATTGGCAAAATGCTGGGGCGCAAAGACACGGTGGTTAAGCAAAACAACGATGGGATTTTGTATTTGTTCAAAAAGAACAAGGTGGTATTTTTCCATGGTCGCGGATCGTTTGTTGCGGCCAAAGATGGGCTGTATGAAATCAACGTGGCGGGCACAGCTAGTGAATTGATTGCGGGCAAACACATCATTGTGGCCACGGGTTCTAACGCACGTGCCTTGCCGGGCACACCGTTTGACGAAGAGAATATTTTGTCCAACGATGGCGCTTTAAAAATTGGCGCTGTGCCTAAAAAACTGGGCGTGATTGGCTCTGGCGTGATTGGGCTAGAGATGGGCTCAGTCTGGCGGCGTTTGGGCGCTGATGTGACGATTTTGGAAGGTTTGCCTACTTTTTTAGGATCAGTGGACGAGCAGATTGCCAAAGAGGCCAAGAAGGCTTTTGACAAGCAAGGCCTCAAGATAGAGTTGGGTGTGAAAGTGGGTGAGATTAAGAATAGTAAGAAAGGTGTGTCGATTGCTTACACCAATGCAAAAGGCGAGGCTACCAGTCTTGATGTGGACAAGCTGATTATCTCGATTGGGCGCACGGCCAATACCATCGGCCTGAATACCGAAGCCGTTGGCCTCAAACTGGACGAGCGTGGCATGGTGGTGGTAAACGATGACTGCATAACCAACCTACCCAATGTGTGGGCGGTGGGAGATGTAGTGCGCGGCCCCATGCTGGCACACAAGGCCGAAGAAGAGGGCGTGGCCGTTGCCGAACGCTTAGCAGGCCAGCACGGCCATGTCAATTTCAATACCGTGCCTTGGGTGATCTACACCAGCCCCGAAATTGCATGGGTAGGCCAAACCGAGCAGCAGCTCAAAGCCAGTGGCCGCGCCTACAAGTCTGGCAGTTTCCCGTTCATGGCCAATGGTCGTGCGCGGGCTTTGGGCGACACCACAGGCATGGTCAAAATGGTCGCCGACGCGGTGACTGATGAAATTTTGGGTGTCCACATTGTGGGGCCATTTGCTAGCGAACTGATAGCCGAGGCAGTCGTGGCGATGGAGTTCAGAGCGTCGTCTGAAGACATTGCCCGTATTTGCCATGCGCATCCATCGCTTTCAGAAGCGACTAAGGAAGCGGCTTTGGCGGTGGATAAGCGTACTTTGAATTTTTAATACTAAATTGCTGGACGCAGAGGTCGCAAAAGTTACGCAGAAGACGCAAAAGAAGACAAAAGTAAATAAAACCAAATTAACTTAATTGATAGCCTGAACAGTAACAGCTGATCGAGCTTGCTTTTTGGTATTGTTTCGCGTCTTCTGCGTAACTTTTGCGGCCTCTGCGTCCGGAAGTCCGAATTCAAAATTGCCATGAGCGTCACAGCCCAATACCAACTAGAACTCAGCGCACGCGGCTACGCCAGCGACCCAGCGCAAGAGCGGGCGGTGGCCGAGCTGGAGCGCTGTGCGACAGAGTGGGCGTCTTTTAAAGACAAGCGTTCCAACGCTTTTAAAAAACTGATTAACCGCCCTGATATTCCCAAGGGCGTGTACATGTTTGGCGGTGTAGGGCGTGGTAAGAGCTTTTTGATGGATTGCTTTTACAACGCCGTGCCACTAAAGCGCAAAACGCGCCTGCATTTTCATGAGTTTATGCGCGAGGTGCACCGCGAGTTGGCAGATTTGCAAGGGGTGGTCAATCCGCTAGACGAGCTGGGTAAGCGCATGGCCAAGCGCTACCGATTGATTTGTTTTGATGAGTTCCACGTGGCTGACATCACCGATGCGATGATTTTGCACCGCCTTCTGGACGCGCTGTTTAAAAACGGTGTGGGGATGGTCACCACCAGCAATTTTCCGCCCGACGGCCTCTACCCCGATGGCCTGCACCGCGACCGTATTCTGCCTGCGATTGCCCTGCTC
>JANOYR010000105.1:0-19483 GCA_031428975.1 Polaromonas sp.
GCGCGGTTGGGTGCGGGCATCGGCGCTCAATTTGTCGGCCACCACCAGCGCTGCCTCGGCGCAAGACTCGGCCCGTGGCGCGTCAGGCAATACTGCGCTCACTCTGGGCGTGCGCAGCCTCACGCCGCGTGTAGACCGCCACGCTCTGATTATTGGCGTGGGCGTGTATGCCGACAAAGACACCCCGCCCTTGCCGGGGACCAAGATTGACCGCGAATCGGCCACCCAAATTGCGCAGGCCATGCAAGTGCCCGCAGGCAATATTGCCTATTTGCACGACGCAGCCGCCACGGGCGATGCCATCCGCAAAGCACTGACCGATTTGAACACCCGCGTGCAAGACGGCGACAAAGTGTTCATCCATTACAGCGGCCACGGCACGCGCTACAAAGACGATGCCTCCGGAGGCTGCGTAGAAGCCTTGTTGGCCTACGACGGCGGCTGGAAAGGCACGATCACCAACCGCGAAATGGCCGATTTGCTCAAGCCCATCACAGGCAAAACCGACAAACTCATGGTGATTTATGATGCCTGCCACTCGGGCGGCCTGATCAAAGCCGACGCGCCCCTGCGCTCGCGCGGCGTGAATGTGCTGGGCGACGAAGGCAAGTTGCGCCCCAAATTCTCCAGCATCACCGAAGAGTGCGGTCGTCCCGTCAATATCAAAACCCGTAACCTCACAGTAGAGCAGGTCAGCAAGGGCGCACTGCCCCAAGACATCATCCACATCAGCGCCGCACGCGACAACGAGATAAGCTTTGACGACGAGTTCAAAGGCGGCTTGGCTACGCAGTTTATCCGCGACTGCATGTTGCGCGACGCCAAAGATCTGGACGGCTCAGGGGCCATCAGCATGAAAGAAGTGCAGATGTGCGCCCAAGACAAAGTCAACCAGCGCATGAAAAACGATGCCAACTTCAAGGCGCACAACATCACCCTGTCGGGTAATGGCGAGTTCGTGCCCGCGTGGTTTAGCCAAGCGGCCGTATCTGCTGCAGCACCAGTTGTTCTAGCGGCGGCGATTCCTTCTGCCGCACCCGTCGCAGCCATGGTGGCGGCTGCCCCAGCAGCTGTAGGGGCGGCCACCTCGGCCACAAGCGCAGTGGCCAGTGCCATAGGTGCAGTGGCCTCCACGGCCGCCGCCGTTAAACCCACGGCAACACCCGCCCCTGTGGTGGCCAGTACCCCGGCCAGCCCTGCGCGCCCCCCCACAACAGCCCCTGTCGCCGTGGCTGTTGCACCCGTTGCCGCCCCTGTTCGTCCGCAAACACCTGCGCCAGCCGTGGCAGCCGCTGCGCCAGTAGCAGCCGCAGTGGCCGTGCCTGTCGTAGCCGTAGCCGTAGCCGTAGCCGTAGCCGTAGCCGTAGCGCCCACAGCACCGCCCGTTTTGTCAGGCGAGCAAGCCCTGCGCCAAATGTTTGACCAGCGCGATGCCAAGCGCACAGTGCGCGTGGTTATGAGCAAAGAAAAGCTCAAAATTGGCGAAGACGCGTTTGACTTTTCTGTGCAGTCCGAGAAAGACGGCTATGTGTATGTGGCCATGGCAGGCTCGGACAACAAAAGCATGTATTTGCTTTTCCCTAACGATCTGGACCAAAACAACAAAATTGAAGCGGGCAAACAGCTCCTGCTGCCCCGCCCTAACTGGCGTTTAAAGGCCAGCGGCCCCGCAGGCAAAGACACTATTCTTGTCTTTGTAGCTGACGGCCCGCGTGACCTCACCAGCCTTGCAGGCAGCAAAGCCGGCCCTTTTGTCACATCGCTCAACGACAGCGCAGGCCGCGCCCGCCTAGGCGCACTCATGAGCACCAGCAAAACCGTCACCACCCAAGAATGCAACGGCGCAGCCCGCAAAAACAACCCGCTGTGCTCAGACGCTTATGGTGCTGCGATGATCAGTGTGGAAGAGGTGAAATAAGCTAGATTATAAAAAATACTACAAATGCCACCGTCATATGGTAATAGTGCGCTATTAAATTAATAATTAAATGAGGAGATAAACGGTGATTTACAAACTCTCAAAACGACTTGCATGCTTGGCTGCATCCACGCAAGTTGCACGCACTTTGGCCAAATCTGCATTGGCCCTGGCCATCACAGCTTCGCTGCTACCGCTGTCTGCCCAAGCCCCGGTTGACCTGCGCATTGCCTTGGTAATCGGCAACGCCGCGTATGCAGGCGCAGCTGCGCTGGCCAACTCAGCCAACGATGCCAAGGCCATGGGCGAGGCCCTGCGTGGCCTAGGCTTTGCCGTGGTTGAAATCCGCGACGGCAGCCGCGACCAGATGGCAGAGGCTTTAGGCCAGGTGCAAGCCAGCCTCAAAGGCAAGCAAGGCATAGGCATGCTCTACTACGCAGGCCACGGCCTGCAAGTCGATTGGCGCAACTTCATGGTGCCCATTGATGCCAAACTGGCCAAGGCCGCCGATGTGGCCGAGCAAACCATCGATCTTGGCAGCGTCATTGACGCTTTCAAAGCCGCTGGCAACCGCATGAACATTGTCGTGCTCGATGCTTGCCGCGACAATCCGTTTGAAACAGGCGGCCTTAAAGTAGCCACAGGCAAAGGCTTAGCACCGCTAGACGCACCTACAGGCACATTCCTAGCCTATGCCACCGCGCCCGGCAATGTGGCCGATGATGGCGCAGCCCAAGGCGCTGATGGAAAAACAGGCAATGGGCTGTACACCCAATTTTTATTGCAAGAGCTCAAAAAACCAGCAGCCAAAATCGAAGACGTGTTCAAGCGTGTGCGCCTGAACGTGCGCCAAAAGTCAGAGGGCAGGCAAATCCCGTGGGAGTCCACCAGCTTAGAAGACGACTTTTATTTCAACGCAGGCCTCAAGCCCACGCAAAAAGAATCCGACAGCGACAAAGAAAAAGCTTTTGCGATAGAAAAGGCCGATTGGGACAAAATTAAAGACAGCAAAACCGCCAACGATTTTTATGCGTTTTTGCAGAAATATCCTAGCGGTTTTATTACCGAGCAGGCGCAATTCAAAGTAGAGCAACTTCAAAAGGCGCAAACAAACGCGGTAGCTAATCGCGACGGCGTTACCCCCATTGCCGCCAGCGCACGCAGATTTCGTCTGGGCGACGAGACAGAACTGGACATCATTGACGGTTTTACCAAACTGAGCCGCCGAGTGAAAGTATCGGTGGTTAAGGCCAATGACGAAGAAGTTGAACTTAGCGCAGGGCAGATTTGGGGGCAAACAGGTACGCTGTTGAAAAATAATTGGGGCACACATAGCCCCGGCATTTTGATTTCCCCAGCAGATTTGGCATTGGGCAAGCGTTGGAAAACCGCCTTTGAAACCAAAAGGCCAGATGGCGTGTTGGAAACCTCATTTTGGGAATACCAAGCCAAATCATACGAAACCATTACCGTGCCACAAGGAACGTACAAGGCGCTCTACGTGGTTGGCAGAGGGCAGGCGCGCTGGTCGAGCGGCATCACGCATATGGAGGCTCGGTCTTGGTTTGATCCAGTCAGCCTGCGCAGGCTGCGCCACGAGAGCATTTTTCGCAACAACAGCAAAATCACCCATTTTCAAATTATCGACTTGGTGTCGTTCAAACAAGGCGCGGGTTAATAGTTTCTAATTTGAGATACAATTTTAATTTTGTATCTCGTGAGGCTAACCATGGCTATTTCTCTACGCTTGCCTTTGGACATCGAGTCTCAACTCGTGGGTTTCAGCGCTCGCCAAGGCATTTCCAAATCGGCGTTAATTGTGCGCAGTATCCAAGAGTATTTGGCGAAAAATGCGCAACCCAGTGCTTACCAGCTCTACATGGACGCGCTCCAAAAAGTGGACGATGCTTCTCCAGCAGATGCTAAGCGCGATGCGCTGCAAGCACGCGGCGGTAAACTGGCCGCACGCACTGCCATGCAAGCCAAACACGCGGCACGCTCAGCACGTGCTATGCAGGCGCTCGCTGGCAAGCCAAACAAGGCCTGAGGCGCGTGTAGATGAACATGCTGGCAGACTCCGGTTATTTCGTGGGGCTATTTCAGCCCAAAGACCACCACCACGCCCGTTGCATGGCGTTTTTCAAACAATACACAGGTGTCACGATAACCACTTGGGCCGTATTCACCGAGGTATGCGCTTTGCTCAATACAGCCCGCCAGCGTGCGTTTTTTGAATGGGCAGACAAAGCGCAGGCCTTAGGCCATTTGCGCATTGAGTCACCCCCAGCTGATGCCGTGATGCCACTGTGGCTGCTGATGGATAAGTACGAAGATTTACCTATGGATTTTTGCGACGCGAGTCTTGTCTATTTGGCCACCAAGCTCAAAATAAAGCGCATTGCGACCATCGATGTGCGCGATTTTTCCGTCTACCGTCTGCCTAGTGGGCAGCGATTTACGCATGTACTAGACGAATAGCTAGTATAAGAAAAATACTGCCAATGTCATCGTCATATCGTCATATTGCGCTATCAATTTAAGAATTATTTATGATGCAAGCGCCCTATTTGGCATTACCCGAGAACACAAGGTGCGCAGCAACGGTTACATGTCAGACCAGCTGCTGCGGGAGATCAATCGCGGTCTACACGTCCATCGTTTTCAAACGCAATCAACACACCTTTGCGGTGGTCGCGCACAAAGCCGTCGGCTTCGGTTTCGCGTTTGTCATAGGCAATGGGTTTGCGCGACACGCTGTCTATCCACCACATTTCTGTGTATTGTCTGCGCGGGCCGTTGATTTCTTTGGCGATGATGGACACTTTATAGGTGTCGAATTTGCCTGCGGGTGTGTCCAGCGTTTCGCGGGCCAGCACTTTGGCATCGCCCTCAGTCCAATACGAACCGCTGGCACCGCCACGTTGGAATCGGCTACTCCATTTTTTGCCCACTTGGTAGTCGTTGATGAGCATTTGCATGTCGCTGGATGCGCTGTCGCCGCGGCGCCCTCGGGGGTAGCCAAAATGGTCTAACTCAGCGCCTGTGCGCAGGCGCACCATGGTGTTGAATACTGCTTGCACGCGCTGGCGCACGGTGCTTTCTATGCGCAGCAAACCCGACAGTGGGGTCTCGCGGTAAACCATCAAATCGCCGTTTTGCCAGCCTTGGCGAATCTCCCCGGGCTTGGCAGGTGGAAATTCGTCTGCCTTGGATTCTTCTTTGGCCGCCCCCATAGCCGCGGCTAATATGGCTTCGATAGAGCCTGGCGCAGCCGCCGCCACAGGTGCAATTACAGCGGGTACAGCTGCTACGCTGGCCTTGGCCAATTGCTCTCGTGCAGCAGTGGCCTCGCGTTGCGCAGCCGCTTGCTTGGCCGCCAGCGTTTCTTGTTCTAATTTGGCCGCGCGTTTAGCCACTTCGTCGGCACTGGCCACGGCCAGGGCCACCACGCGCTCGCGTTCGCGCAGGGCAAGCAGCGCTGACTCTGCTTTTTCTTGTGCTGCGCGCGCTTGGGCAGCGGTGCGCAGCGCGTCGGTTTTCTTTTTTTCTTGCGCCAAGACACTGTCAAGCCGGTATTGCGCCAGCTCAGAAAATTTGCCACTGGGGTAGCGGCGAATGAAGTCTTCAAGCCCCAGCGAATTTACTGCGGCACGCGCCACATTCCACGCCAGCAGCTCTTCTTCAAAGGCTTTTTCGGCATCTTCCCCGCTGAGCTTGACCACCGCTCGCGGTGGTTTGAAGTAAAAGTCTTCCTCTAGCGAGGTACTTTCCCATGGCACTTGTGAGCCGTTGGATTTGACGCGCACCGATAGTCGCACGCGCTTTAATATGTCTTCAATTTTTGCGCCTTCAGTGCGCATCTCTTTGAGTAGATTTTCGGTGTACAAGCCGTTGGCGCCAGAGCCTGCGTCTTGCGCCACACTGCCCGGTGCCGTGGCATAGGCCAGCAGCGTGCCGGTGGGTGCGTCCATTTGCGTAAGGCCTTTGGCTGCGCCCGAGTTGTTACCAAAAGGGTTATCGCGGCAGGCATCCAGAATCACGATGTTGCTGTTGCCGCCATTGCTTTGCGCGGCTTTCGTCAGTTGGCCCAGAAGCTCATTCAGATCTACCGCTTGCTGGCCCACGTCTTCGGCCTTGCGAATGGCTATGTCGGTGGGCAGCAGGTAATTGCGCCAATTGAGCTGCAGCGCATGGCCTGCAAAATAGAACACACTGGGCTGTTTTTTGGTGGCCAGCTTAGCGCCAAAGTTGGTGATGGATTTGTGCATCGCATCGCGTTTTTGGTCGAGCAATAAATCCACTTCAAAACCTGCTTCGCGCAGCGCCTGCGCAATGGCTTTGGCATCATTGGCAGGGTTGTCCAGTGGGCTTTGTGGGTACGCGCTGTTGCCTATCACCAAAGCCACCCGCGCATGTGCCAGTGGGCTGAATGTGGGGGCGAGCAATGTCACGATGAGCGCCAGCGCTAAAGGCTTGCATGTGAAATAAGCACTTTGAAACGGCTTGGGCTGCATACCCCTATTTTGCTCTACTTCCCATCACGGCCGCGCCCACAATCAGCAAGGTGGCTATGGCGATGCTCCAATTAAGAGCTCTTCCAGTGGCCAGCATGAGCAGCACGGTGGATGCAACTGGGGTGGCATAGCTCAAGATGCCGATTTGCCGTGCATCGCCCAACTTGAGCGCTTTGTCCCAAAGAAAGAAAGCTGCGCCTAATGGGCCTAAACCCATGACGGCCATCAAACCCCAGTCTTGCCCGCTGAGCGCCGTACTTGGCTCTAGCACTGCGTGGCACAGCAGGGATAACAGGCCGCTGACAAGACCAAACAGGCCAATAGCCGCGGTGGGAAAACCGCGCCCAGCGCTGGCCAAGCGCTTGGTCATGAGGGAGTAGCTGGCCCAAATGAAGGCTGAGCCTAAAGCGGGGATGTAGCCCCAAGCAAAGCCTGTAGGCACACCTACAGCACCGCTGCTAGCACCAAGTATGGCGATGCAAGCCCCCGCAAAGCCTATCAAGGCGGCTGCCACATGTGCTTTAGACAGCCTCACGCCCGCCAAAAACAACGGCGCAAGCACCACAATGAACAACGGCCACAGGTAGTTCACCAAATTGGCTTCCACCGCAGGCGCGTGTCGCAGCGCAATGAAGAGCAAAAAGTGGAAACCAAAAAGGCCGTAAATACCCAATGCCAACACCCCCACGGGCACCCGCCATTGCCTAAAAAATGGCCAAGCGGGAATGCTGCCAATCAACAGCGCAATACCAGTGAGCAAAAACGGCGGCACATGCTTGAGTGCCAAGCCCAATACGGCCAGTGAAGACCACAGGGCGATGGCTGCAAGGGCTAAGAAAACGGGAGAAGAAAGAAGTTTTTTCATGATTTTTCAAAATTGCTTTGCAGCCGCTGCACATTCACCGCGCACAGCGCCCGCAGCTTGGCGCTGATGCTGCCCAACTGCGCTGCGCGTTGCCAGTAAGCAATCGCCCAGTCCCGCGCCAGCACAGCCTCGACGGCGTAGCCTGCGGGCAGGTGCTGCGGGCGAATCGGCTGCGCATCGAGCGTGCCAGTGTGGATGCTGGGCCGCCACTGCATGGGCAGCATGTCGTAGACGGGGGTGATACGAAACTGCGGCCTGTGCACATCGGCCACAAAGAAAGACAAATTGCCAAAGTGCATGTCGGTGTTGCCAATATAGTGGCCAAAGAGGTAAACCAGCGCGACTTGGCGCAAGTCTTCAACGGGCAGCAGCTTGAGTGCCACCAAGGCTTCGCAAGTGGCTACCCAGTGCTGGCGCGGCGCTTTCACAAACGCATCGTGTACGGCAGACGCGGCCACCACATGGCGCTTGCCCGCTGCGCCCACGCGGTCAAAGCGCTGCGACTCAAGGTAGCTGCGCTGCGCGCTTTCTAACACGCGCGTTTGGGCGCAGGCAATACCGTAGCCGCGCAGCACCTCGTTGGCCAAGTGCTCTAGGTGCAGCAAATCATGCCAGCGCTCGCCAAACGGTGTGCCGCGCGGGGGCGTGTATTTGACGATGGCGTGGAGGTGTTGCGTGGTGGCTGCGGGCTGGGCAGGAGCGCCTTCTTGCAAAGCTTCCGTGGATGTGGATTGCACATTAGACAGTAGACGCACGACAAACTTGGGCTGCTCACCGCCTGCGGACGAGCCTGCGGGCAGACGCGTGCCGGTTTGCGTGGCCAGCGCGTCGTAATGGGTGGGTAACAGCGGATCGACGCTGCTCAAATGATCGCCCGCTGGCGTGCTGCGGCGTGCGCCCAGCTCCAGTGCACCGGGCGGATCGGTGGCGTGGTTGGCGGCTATGTAGAGCACCTGCTCGGTAGTCCAAGCGTCGGGGTCTGGCGGGAAATCAGGCCGCAAAGCGGTGTATTGCCTGCCCAAAAACCCCTGTGGCCGCAGCCCCGCCAAAAACCAGGGCAGCGCCTTGTTGCCCAGCCACTCGCCCACTGGCGTAGGTGGCTGGCCAGAGCGCTGAGGCGCAGTGGGCAGACTGTGAGGCAGCTGCGCTGCGCTGCGCACATGCACATCACCGTTGTGCAAAAAACTTAAAGTTCCAAAAGCCTGCACTGCGCCATTATCACCCGTCCAATACAAGCTTTGCTGGGCTGGCAGACCAAGTATTGGCTGGGTGAGCGCATAGCGCGTGCTGCGCGCCGCGCCCAACTTGCACACCCTGCTGCCCAGCGCTTGCAGCGCCAAAGAAATGCTCGGCTGGCTCTTACCTGTGGCCGCTTGCAACTGCGCTGCCGACAGCGCAGGCGATTGTGGCAGCAGGCCGAGTAGGCTGTTTATGAGGGGGCTGTCAACAGGGTTCATTAATAGATACTTTTTTGTAAGTATCTGTCAATAAACAGTTTTTGTCAAATAAGCGGTAGATAAATTAATAGATATTTCAACGTAAACACCTAACGAACAGCATGCAGGGGCTTGAGCAGCTCGGCCAAGTCGTTTTCCGTGAACAGGGGTTGTTTGCGTGCGGCAGCTTCGCTGTACATGCTTTCGGCCAGCTGGGCTTTGCGCTCTTGCAATTGCAGCATACGCTCCTCAATCGTGCCCTGCGCTACCAGCTTGTAGACCATGACTTGCTGGGTTTGGCCAATGCGGTGGGCGCGGTCAGTGGCTTGGTTTTCTACCGCTGGATTCCACCAGGGGTCGTAGTGAATCACCGTGTCGGCTTGCGTGAGGTTTAGCCCCACGCCGCCCGCTTTGAGGCTGATTAAAAACAGCGGCACCTCGCCGCTGGTAAAGCGCGTGATGATCGCGTCGCGCTTTTGGCTTTGCCCTGTGAGCTTGACCCATGGAATCGACTGCTTGACTAGCTCCGCTTCAATCAATTCGAGCATGCTGGTAAATTGCGAAAAAAGCAGCACTTTGCGGCCTTGGGTGAGCAGCTGCGGCAGCAACTCCATCAGCAGTTCGAGTTTGGCCGATTGTTTAATTTTTTTGGCGGCAGCGGTGGGCACTAAGCGCGGGTCGCAGCACACTTGGCGCAGCTTGAGCAGGGCATCCAGCACTTGAATTTGTGAGCGCGCCAAGCCTTTGTTGGCCAGCGCTTCGCGCACGGCTTTTTCTGTGGTCAGGCGGATGGTTTCGTACAAATTGGCCTGTTTGTCGCCCAGCTCCACGCGGGTGATGCTGGTTATTTTATCGGGCAGCTCGGTGGCCACATCGCGCTTGGCGCGGCGCAACATGAAGGGCGTGACGCGGCGGCGCAGGTGCGCCAGCCGCTGCGAGTCACCGTGTTTTTCAATCGGCGTGCGAAACAACTCTTTGAAGCGCGTTTGGCTGCCTAAGAATCCAGGCATGAGAAAGTGGAACAAACTCCACAATTCGCCCAAGTGGTTTTCCATTGGGGTGCCCGACAGGCACAGGCGGTGGCGGGTGTTGAGCTCGCTGGCGGCTTGCGCGGCGAAGGTGTTGGCATTTTTGATGTTTTGCGCTTCATCGAGTACCACCAAGTGCCAAGCCTGTTTGGCCCAGTGCTCCACATCACGCGCCAGCAGCGAATACGAGGTGATGAGAATGTCTTGCTTGCCGATCTGCGCTGCGTCTTCGTGGCGTTCAGCGCCGTGCCAGATTAAACTGCTGAGCGTTGGCGTGAAACGCTCAATTTCGCGCTGCCAGTTGCCCAGCACACTCACAGGCGCAACGATCAATACCGGCAAATCCAAGCGGCCAGCGGCTTTTTCTGTTGCCACATGCACCAAGGTTTGCAAGGTTTTGCCCAGTCCCATGTCGTCGGCCAAAATGCCAGAGAGCTGGTGCGTGCGCAAAAACTGCAGCCAGTTCAAACCTTGCTGCTGGTAGGGGCGCAACTGGGCATTGATATCGCTGGGCAATTCCACATCGGGCATGGAGGACACGCCATTGAGTTGCTGCACCATCAAACGCAAGCTGTCAGCACCCGCCCATACCGCGCCAGCGCCAAGCGACGCGCCCATTTGCAAGGCTTCTAAACGCGTGAGCCGCAGAGTTTCAGCGCCCTGTGCGATGGCGCGGTCGCCCACCAACTCTAGCAAGGCTTGCAGCCAGGGCCGCAATGGCTCAGTGGGCAGGCGCAGGTACTTGCCCTGTGGCGTGGGCAGGTAGACATAAGGCGGCAGTTGCAGGCTGGTGCTTTCATCGCTATTGGTTTGCGCACCGCTGTTCTGGCCAATTGCTGGCGCACTGCTGTGTACGACGGTTCGCAACTGCGCCAGCAAGCTGGGGAGCATGGGCAAAATGTTGTGGCGTTGGCCGTCAATGCTGATACCCAGCGACAGGTCAAACCACGGCGACTGGCCGTCGTCGCCGCCCGCCAAATCGGAACTGCCTTGGCCAGCAAGCTGCACATGCAGGTCGTCAGCGCGGCTTATCCAGTCTTGCAAATCAGGCGCTGATGTGATGGCAAAGCCCAGCGCCTTGAGCTGCGCATAGTCGTTGTCAACCCACTCTAGCCACTGCGGTACTTGCCCGCTGGGTGTCAATGCCAATGTGAAATGGCCTTTTGCGTCACCAGATAGCCCTAAGGCAATCAAGCGGCTCACACTGCTTTGTTCAAAGCGCAGGTCACGGTGCAACAGCCATCGCTGGGGCGAGTGCGCTGCATGATTGGGTAGCTTTGAATGGTCAGTTTGTGTGGCCTCGTGCGCAATCACAATGGGGTTGGCTAGGCTGGCACTGTAGTGTGCAACAGCGCCATAATCAAAGCGCAGGGTGGCGTACAAAGGACCGTGGTGGGCGGCATCCTTGCTGGCCACGGCGCTGATGTGCAGACGCGCCGTGGGCGTGATGCCTTGCAGCACTTGCGGCGCATGCATCACAGGCGGCAAGGGAAGGCCTGCTAATCGGCGCAAAAATGTGGTTTCGTGCTGCGCAAATGCTGACTGCGGAATCGGCGGCGCTTTGACCAGCAGAGCCAGATGCTCGCTGGATACGCCGGGCATCTCCAGCAAGCCATAGTGCCCGCTTTTAAAATCCACATAGATGGGCGGCACGTTAAAAAACCAGCGCTCGTGCTCCTGCACTTTGCTGCGGTCAGGACTCAAAGCCCACGTCGACTCTGTGGATGCCAAACGGGTCACTTCGTTCCACTTCCAAGCCATATGGCGTGGCTCGCCCGCTTGTAGCGTGGCCCCTAAGCTGCGCTCTGCCATGCAGTAAAACAAGTGCCCGCTGCTGGCAGCCAACTGCAAAGCCAGCATACCTGTGGAGCCTGCCAGCACGCATTGGTATTCCGAGTGCGCACCGTAAGAGTAGCTAACGCCCGACATGCTTTTAACCAAACGCCGGACATCCGCGTCTGGCGGCTTAGGGTCGTGTCGCTCGTAATACGGTATGGCTTTGAGCTTAGACCAATTGCCATTGCGCAAGCGCTTTGCAAGGCCAACGGTGAGGCTCAGCACCTCGTAGTTGTCTACTTGCTTGGCGCTTAGCGCATAGACCACGATGTCGTTCTGCGCCGCGCTGCTGTTTGCCGTGTCGTCAGCATCAAGCGTGGGCTGCGCGTCACCAAATAAATCAAGCCAATGCACCACTTTTTGCTGCGCAGCCAAATGCTCTTTTTCTTGCGCTTGGCGTGCCAGTTGTTCTTGCATGCTTTGCAGCTGGGCTTGCGTGGGCAGGGGCGTGAAAGTGCTGCGCTGCTGCCCCAACACGCCCGCTTTGTAGGCCGCTTTGAGCGTGACGGCCACACAGTGTTTGCAACCAACTCCAACAGGGCAACTGCATTTGCCTTTGTAAAAAGTGACATTTCCCAGCGAATTGGTCTCTAGTGCCACCTCCACCGCGTAGTTTTCATATTTGCTGCCCAGCACTTGGCCGTCAATGAACCACTCGTTTTGCGCACCACTGGCCAGCACGCATTCCAAAACATGCTGGCCATGGTAAACCGCTAAACCGCGCTGGTAAGTGGCATCGGGGAACTGTTTGGCAAGCGAGGAGGGGTTGATTAAAAATGCGGGGCTGCTCATGGCAGGCTATGCGTGTCGGGGGTCTGTATCAGGTGTTTGGTGTAGCCGTTTATGCCGCATTCAACACCCCATGCGCCTGCTCGTCGGCATGGTAGCTCGAACGCACCATAGCCCCCACAGCCGCATGGCTAAAACCCATTTTGTAGGCCTCGGCTTCAAACATTTTGAAGACGTCGGGGTGCACATAGCGTTTGACTGGCAAGTGGCTCATGCTGGGAGCTAGGTATTGGCCAATGGTGAGCATGTCGATGTTATGTGCACGCATGTCGCGCATGGTTTGCAAGATTTCCTCGTCCGTCTCGCCCAAGCCGACCATGATGCCGCTTTTGGTGGGCACATTGGGGTGCAGGGCTTTGAATTTTTTGAGCAAATTGAGACTAAACGCGTAGTCAGAGCCGGGGCGTGCTTCTTTGTAGAGCCTTGGAATGGTCTCTAGGTTGTGGTTCATCACATCAGGTGGCGCGAGTTTGAGGATCTCTAGCGCGCGGTCGTCGCGGCCTCTAAAGTCGGGCACCAGCACTTCAATGGTCGTGCCCGGCGAGAGCTCGCGGGTTTTGCGGATGCACTCCACAAAATGCGCCGCGCCGCCATCGCGCAGGTCGTCGCGGTCCACGCTGGTGATCACCACGTATTTGAGCTTGAGTTTGGCAATGGTTTTGGCCATGTTTTCTGGCTCAAGCGCATCCAGCGGGTCGGGGCGGCCATGGCCCACGTCGCAAAACGGGCAGCGGCGGGTGCATTTGTCGCCCATGATCATGAAAGTGGCCGTGCCTTTGCCAAAGCATTCGCCAATGTTGGGGCAACTGGCCTCTTCGCACACCGTGTGCAAATTGCTCTCGCGCAAGATCTGCTTAATCTCGTAAAAGCGCGTGCTGGGCGAGCCCGCTTTGACGCGGATCCAGTCGGGTTTTTTCAGCACTTCGCCGCGTTCCACCTTGACGGGGATACGGCTGAGTTTGGCAGCCGCTTTTTGCTTGGCCAGCGGGTTGTAGGCTTCTTGGGATTGGGCGTCGCGCACGACTTCTAGGGTACTCATGGCGCTATTGTCGCCGACTGCGCGCCCGCCTGCTGAAAAGGGGCTGACGCTGCGGTGCTTGGCGGGAGATGCGGCTTTGCTCAGGCCGCTAAATAGCGCGTGAGCTTGTCGGCCAACACCTGCGCCACCTCGTCCCAGCCAGCCTGCACGCCCAGCGTGGCCATGTCAATGGTTTGCAGACCCGCATAGCCGCAGGGGTTAATCCGCGAGAAAGGCTCTAAATCCATCGCCACATTCAGCGCCACGCCGTGGTAGGTGCAGTGGCGGCTTACCTTGATACCCAGCGCCGCGATTTTGCCTAGACCTGTAAAGTCCAAAGAATTGGGGTCAGAACCTGATTCTTTTTTCACAGGGCGCTGCGCCAGTGGCGTGTGGCCAAAAGGGTCATCCAGCCGCACATAAATGCCCGGTGCGCCTGCCAAGCGGTGGCCGGTGATGCCAAAATGCAACAGGGTTTTGAGCACCGACTCTTCAATTTTGTAGACGTATTCTTTGACAAAATAACCCGCCCGCCTCAAATCAACCAGCGGATACGCCACCACCTGCCCCGGCCCATGGAAAGTCACCTGCCCGCCCCGATTGGTTTGCACCACGGGGATGTTGGCAGGGTTGAAAATATGCTCCGCCTTCCCCGCTAGGCCTTGGGTAAAAACCGCATCATGCTCACATATCCATAGCGCATTATGACCATATGACGCTGACATTTGGCTAATTTTATCCAAATTACCGTTCAAACGGTCATCCGTATACGCCTGCATTGCCGCATAGGTGTCGGCGTAGTTCACGCGGCCTAAAAAGCGGGTATGCATGACCTGCTGGCCTTTAGGCAATAGCCACTTGCAGTTGCTGCAGCATGGTTTTGCCGTCGCGTACTTTTTCAACCATGGCAAAACGCTGCCCTGTGGTTTGCGCCCAGCGCTCGCCCACCAAGCGCTTCTCGCGCGAGTCGTCATTGTTCACATAAACATCGCCTTTGTATTCAACCACCAGTAGCTGCCCATCGCTAATTTCAGCTACAAAGTCAGGATAAAAATAATCCGTGGCTGTGGGCAGCCAAAACGCAAACTCCGGCAAACGCTCCAAATTGCGCACCCAATGCTTTACGCCCACCAAGCCGTCGAGCGCTTTGGCGCACTCAAATTCTTCGCCCCAAGCTTTGAGCTTGGCAATTTGTGGATAAAAATGCTTGGCAAATTGCCAGCGCCCTGCATAAGGTTCACGCGCTGGGTAGCGGCCGGCCTCGAAACGGAAATGGCGTGTTGGGTCATGTGCCAGTTTCGCATCGGTTTGGTCAAACATCAGCTTTTGAAAGCCCTGCGCCCGCCCTTTGGTAAACACGCTCTCGATGCGGGCAGTCACCATTTGCGCCAACTGAAAGCGCGCGCGTACCAGTGCCGTCAGGGTGAAGTGGCGTTCATGCAGCAAATGCGTGACGATTTTTTGCACATAGGCTTGCGTATCAAACTGCGACAGCGTGGGGCTGCGCACCTGCGATTCGAGCGACATGACCAAGTCAAGCTCCCGCGCATCGGTGGGCACTGCGTCTAGCGACAGCTGCGCCGCATCCGCAGTTTTAAGCCGCACACGCTCGCCTTCCACATAAATCTCAAACAAGTCGCTTTGCTCCACCACGCTAAAACCCTCCAGCGTGGGCCGCGGATCGGCTCTGAGCAAGTCAAAATCAATCAATTCGGGCAGCAGCTCGCGCTCAATCAGCTCCAAATGGCCTTGCAGCATGACGCACAACTGCGGAATGGGCGCAAACTGCACCCCGCGCTGCGAGGGCGCAAGCGCGGCCAAGAGGCGTGCGCCATGCTGGTCAAGCAAGCCTTCCACCTTGGCTTGCTCCCCCTTTGCTGCCGCAGCAATCACCGCCGCCCGCTGCGCATCTGGCACTTCGCCGCGCATGCTCAGCATCACGCTGGGTTTGTCAGCTTGAGCAAGCGCAGGCAGGGCTTGCACCAATACATCAGGATGCCCCTGCAAAGCCAGCCTTACTGCCTGTTCGCTCACCCCTTCCAACACAATGTCTAGCCGCAGCGCGGGCGGCGTTTGGTCGGTATGCATGCCATCAAACAAATCATCCTCGCTGGGCAAGACCACGCTGGCCGCCCCCAGCGCATCAAAGCCCATGCCTTGCGTCATGCGGTCAACCAATGAATTGGCCGCCTCGCAAAAATTACGGGCCACCACATGCGCATAAGCGCGGTTGAGCGCGGGGCTTTTGCGCCGCTTGGCGTACGGCATGCGCAGCACACGGCCCAAAAGCTGCTCCACCGCCACATTGCTGCGCAAATTTTGCGTGGTGCACAGCACATAGGCAAACGAGCAATCCCACCCCTCCTTGAGCGCGTCAACGGTAATTACATAGCGCACCACGCAGGCGCGGTCAAACAGGTTGATGCCGTCAAGCCCGCGCTGCGCCCCCGTGGCCACCGCAATATGCGCCTCGGGTATGTGATGCTCGGCCAGTAAGTGCGCTTTGATGACCTCCACCGTGGCTTCGCCGCCCTTGTCCTGCGCCTGAAATAGCACAATCGGGCGCACATAGTCGTCTTCATGCGCCGCCTCGGCCTCCAGCTGCGTTTGGCGCAGCAGGGCATCGCGTACCGCATCTTGCCAACCAGTGGTGTGCTCAGCCAGCATGATCGGCAGTTTGATCATGTCCTCGGCTTCAAGCTCGCGTGCTGAAACGCTGTACAAAACATTGGTTTTTTGCAGCACGGGCGTAGCCGTCAAATCCAGCACGCAGCTAGGCCGAATATCGCGCAGCATCGCCAGCGAGAGTGGTGTTTTGGCATTGTGCGCCTCGTCCACAATCACCATCGGCTGCTGCCAAGCCAGCCAGTTGGCCAGCGAATGCTTCACGCGCCCCACGTCAGCGCTGGTTAAAAAACTTTGCTCTGCATCTGCTACGTCATCCAGTGTCACCAGTGCCAAGCCACGCGCAGCTGCCTGCTCGGGCGTAAGATTCAGGCTCTTAAAGTGCGTTTCCCAAGCCTCGCTCATGGCGTAAACCCGCCGCATTTCTTTACTACGCGTGCGAAAGCTCTGAATCGTGGCCACCACCACCACCGCTTTTTGACCAAAATCTTGCGGCGGCACGGTGTGCAGCGCGTCCAGCTCGCACACCACAAAGCGCTCTTGGTAAGCGTCTTGGAGCGCTGCGCGGTAGGCGTGGCCGGGGGTTTGCAGCGCCAGCAGGGTTTGGCTGCGAATCATGTCGCTGGGTACCAGCCACAGCGCCACCGGGTATTCCCGCTGCGTCCAAGCCTTGGCCACCCGCGCAATGGCGTGCGAGGCCATCAGCGTTTTGCCGCCCCCTGTGGGAATGCGCAGGCACACTGCGGGAATTTCGCCCAACTCATCCGACTTATAAGCCCCTCCCGGCTTGCCGCCATCGCGCCCCATGGCATGTGCCCAAGCCGCTTCCAAGCCCATCGTGCCCGCTTGGCGCAAGAAAAGCTCCAAGGCTTCTAGGGCGCGGGCTTGGTAGGTTTTCAGGGTAAATTGAGGCATGTGGTTGTTTAAAAATTGTTTAAAGTTTGCGGTTTAAATAGTCTTTAAACAACTTAACCTATTGATTTAATTGAATAAATAAAATGCCTTGTTTAGATGATGGAGCTACACAGTGAGGTTTAAACAATAACTCACGCGCCTGACTGTATCCGCCATTTATCCACAGGATGTTAAAATGACGGCGTGAAAACTAAATTCGGCTTCACGCCGTGTGAATGCAAAGTCAAGGGGCAACCCCACAGCGCACTCCTATATTTTCACCTACATACGAGATTACCAAAATGGAACAACGCGATCTTTTTCACCTCGAAGAGAATGAGCCAAATTTTGAGGCGTTAGCGCTCGAAAACGGATTCAGATTTTGGCTAGGTTCAGCGTTGGCTACAAGCTTAGGGTATGAAACGAGCGCCTCGTTGAAAAAAGCGATCAACAAAGCCATGACGGTATGTCTGACTTTGAATATACCTGTCAACGAAAACTTTCTTCAAATAGAAAGCAATCAAGACAAAAACGACTTTAAATTGTCGCGGTTTGCGTGTTATCTCACGGTGATGAACGCCGACGTGAGAAATCCGCTGGTAGCTAGGGCGCAGGCCTATTTTGCAGGTTTGGCGGAAGCCTTTGCAGATTACAACAAAGCCGAAGCGGTTGAGCGAGTGCTCGTCAGAGGTGAAATATCCGAACGTGAAGGCACATTAAGCGCCACAGCCAAAACGCATGGGGTTGAAAACTATGCATATTTTCAAAATGCAGGTTATCGCGGCATGTACAACATGAACCTGTCAAACCTCAAAAATTTCAAAGGCATGGGAGCGAACACCAAGGGCACGCTGCTAGACCGCATGGGTAAAGACGAATTAGCCGCAAATTTGTTTCGAATCACCCAAACCGAAGCCAAAATTCGTAACGAAGCGATTCGCGGTCAGTCAAATTTAGAGAAAACGGCTGAAACTGTCGGCAAAGATGTTCGCGATACCATGATCAAGATCAGTGGACAAAAGCCAGAGGAGCTCAAGCTAGAGCAGAGTATTGTGGATGTTAAAAAAGGCATCAAACTCACCCACAAAGAACTCAAAAAAATTGACCAAAAACCAAACCGCAAAGGCTGTTGAATCTGAGCCCCCGCGGGCTCAGCCATACCTACCGCGCCCGAATGTCATACGGTATCTGCTTGAACACCACGCCCGCCGCTGCCAGCCGCGCCGAGCCCACGCGCACGGATTCGCCGTACACCACCAGCGGCGTGCCCGCAGGGGCGCAGCGTGCGTGCAAGTCCAGCAAGGCGGCTAGCACCTCGCGGGTGAGCACATTGCCGCTGGCGGGGCGTTTGTCTTTCAGGATGCCGTTGTAGAGCAAGTAGTAGGCGGTGAACTGCGCCGCCACAGGGTTTTGAAGAGAAATTTGGCCAATGTCGCCGTCATATGGACATATTACGCTATTAATTTCGGAGTGATTTGTGTCGCCCGTGCTGTGGTTGCCCAAATGCGGCGTGGCGGCGGTGGCGCGGCTGGCCTCCCAAGGCTCGCCCGTTTCTTGTTGCCACACAAAGGCGGCCAGCGTGGCAAAGCGCACCGCCGGGTTGATGCGCCCGCGCTCGTCAAACACCGCCTCGCCCAGCCGCATAAAACGAAACCCGCCGCCTCCCGCCCAGCCCAGCGCCTTGCTGATACCGCCTTGCTCGCCAGAAAGCACTTTTTCAAGGCGCGGCAGGCAATGCGTGGCCGCGTGTTCCCCCATTTCAATGCCAATCCAGCGCCGCCCCATTTTGTGCGCCACGGCGGCGGTGGTGCCCGAGCCTAGGAAGCTGTCGAGGATGAGATCGTTGGGGTTTGTCGAAATGTCTAAAAGGCGGCGGATCAATGCTTCCGGTTTTGGTGTTCCGAATATTTCTGTGGCATTTAGTTCTTTGACTTCTTTTTTCGCGTCTTGGTTATCGCCTACGTCATCGCGAAACCATATTGATTGAGGAACCACGCCGTCTTTGACTTCGGTGATAAAGCGCTTAAGCGAGGGAATTGCATCGCCTTTTTTACCGAACCACAGACGGTTGTCCGCTCTCAGTCGTTCAATTTCGTCCGGCGGGCGACTCCAACTCCGACCCCTTGCAGGAAATACTTGTTTCCCAGACGGTGTGATGATTGGGTAGTAGTCTCGGTCACGATGCTCAGCACGCGTCAAATCACTGGCTTTCCAAATTCCACGTGGATCGTTGTCAGAGTTCTTGTACGCATCGTCTTGCTTTGAGGTACGTGGCACAAGATTTCTAGACCAGTTGGAAGTGTTCTTCGCATATACATACACATGATCGTGCATTGCCGAGAAGAACTCTGCGTCGTTTTGTGGCGAGTATTTCTTCTGCCAAACCACATTCGCCACAAAATTCCCCCTCCCAAACACTTCATCCATCAGCACCTTGAGGTAATGCCCCTCGTTGTCGTCAATCGTCACCCAAATCGAGCCGTCCTCAGCCAGCAGCTCGCGCAGCAGCTGCAAGCGCGGGAGCATCATGCTCAGCCACTGGGCGTGCTCTAGGTTGTCG
>JANOYR010000106.1:0-9476 GCA_031428975.1 Polaromonas sp.
GTTGTTTTGCCGGCATCAATGTGAGCCGAAATACCGATATTGCGGTATCGGTTGATAGGAGTAGCGCGTGCCATAAAGGCTCCTTGGTAAATGAATTGCAATCTCGCCCTTGTACCAGACAACCAAGACAGCTTGATTGCAGGGGGCGTGTGGAATGGATGCCGTGCGGGCATCCATTCGGTCTTCTGGGCTTAGAAGCGGAAGTGGCTGAAAGCTTTGTTGGCTTCTGCCATGCGGTGGACTTCGTCACGCTTTTTCATCGCGCCGCCACGGCCTTCGGTGGCCTCCAAGAGCTCGTTGGCCAAGCGCAGTGCCATGGATTTTTCGCCACGCTTGCGGGCAGCTTCTTTGATCCAACGCATCGACAATGCCAAGCGGCGCACAGGGCGCACTTCTACGGGCACCTGGTAGTTGGCACCACCCACGCGGCGGGATTTCACCTCGACCATGGGTTTGACGTTGTTAATTGCCACTTCAAAAGCTTCCATAGGATCTTTGCCCGGATGCTTTTTCTCGATTTGCGCCAATGCACCATAAATGATGCGCTCGGCGACTGCTTTTTTACCGCTCTCCATGATGACGTTCATGAATTTTGAGAGCTCGATATTGCCGAATTTTGGATCCGGCAGAATTTCACGTTTAGGGACTTCGCGACGACGTGGCATTTTTTCACCTCTTTGCTTCAGTTGGCGTCTTTTCAAACACCGCGAAAACTATTTTTTAGCTTTCACTTACTTGACCCACCCAGAAAATTATGGGCTTTGGGTCACTACGCTGCATTCACCGCGCCACGCGGGAAACAGCACCTGTTTTTTGTTGATTTATTTATCAATCAACGGGCTATTGCTAGCTTTATTTATGGATCTAGCTATTAACTAGCTGAAAATTTCATCAAAGATGAAATAAAAATCCTATTTACTTGGCCTTTGGCTTCTTAGCACCGTACTTAGAACGCGACTGCTTGCGGTCTTTCACGCCTTGCAAGTCGAGCGAACCGCGCACGATGTGGTAACGCACACCGGGCAAGTCTTTGACACGACCGCCGCGAACCAGCACTACGCTGTGTTCTTGCAGGTTGTGGCCTTCGCCGCCAATGTAGGAAATCACCTCAAAACCGTTGGTCAAGCGCACTTTGGCAACTTTACGCAGAGCGGAGTTAGGCTTCTTAGGGGTGGTGGTGTACACGCGTGTGCACACACCCCGACGCTGGGGGGAGTTTTGCATCGCAGGGCTTTTCGACTTGATCGTTTCGACCTGTCGTCCCTGGCGGATGAGCTGGTTAATGGTTGGCATTGATCTACCTAAACGTGATTAATAAAAGTTACCTTTACCGCGCCCACAATTCGTCACGCAGGAGCGGAAAAGCCTTCCAGTATACATCGGCCTAGGGTTTCCCGCAATCAGAAGTGGCGTGTAGCCTGCGTTTTGGGCACCTTTACTGTGTATAACTCCAGCTTGTGCAGGCCGTATTTGTCAGAAATTCACCACAAGCGCATGCCTTGGGCGCGTTTTAAACCAAAGCGCTACACTTGAAAACCCCATTTTCCACACTTTTGGAGCACCGCATGGCCATTCTCGCAGCCCCCATTACCTCGCATTTTGGCGCACGCAGCAGCGCACTGGATGTCGTCCAGGGCCTGTCGCTGGCGGGGCGCACGGCGGTGGTGACGGGCGGGGCATCGGGTTTGGGGCTAGAAACCTCGCGGGCGCTGGCCAGCGCGGGCGCACATGTGACGCTGGCGGTGCGCAACTTGGCCCAGGGCCAGGCGGCGGCCATGGCCATCACGGCCCAATTTCCACAGGCAAAGGTTGATATTGGTCACATGGATTTGGGCCATTTAGGCAGCGTGCGCCAATTTGCCAGCAACTGGATGGCCACACACCCGCAATTGGACATCTTGGTTAACAACGCCGCCATCATGGCCTGCCCGCTGACCCGCTTGGCGCAGGGCTGGGAGGCACAATTTGCTACCAACCATTTAGGCCACTTCACGCTTACCAGCGCTCTGTTACCCGCTATTAAAAACGCAGCACAAGCGACGGGCGACGCACGCGTTGTGTCCTTGTCGTCCACTGGCCACAAAATCAGTGCTGTGGATTTTGACGACCTGCATTTTGAGCGGCGCGATTACCACAAATGGAAGGCCTATGGCCAAGCCAAAAGCGCCAACGCCCTGTTTGCGCTGGGCTTGCACCAGCAGTTTGCCGCACTGGGCATCACCGCCAACGCCGTTCACCCCGGCGGCATTATGACGGGGCTGCAAAAGTTTTTGCCACTAGAAGAAATGCGCGCCATGGGCTGGCTCAAAGCCGACGACACCCCGCTGGACATCTTCAAAACCCCGCCCCAAGGCGCTTCCACCAGCGTTTGGGCCGCCACCGCCCCCCAGCTCAAGGGCCAAGGCGGCCTGTATTTAGAAGACTGCCAACAAGGCCTGCCCGCCGACCCCACGAACCGCATCAGCGGCTATTCGCCCCATATTGCCGACGCGGCAGCGGCGCAGCGGCTGTGGGACGAGTCGCACGCATTGGTGGATTTGGTTTTGTAAATGCTCAGTATTTTGTAGCGCACTATGACCATAGTACCGTGACATTGGACAAATTAGCAATCACTCGTTTCTGCTCTTGCAGCACACGTTTGCCTTCGACAAATCCAGTGCAGGCGCAGCGACCAGATACCAAGCGTACAGGGACGCCGCGGTACGTTGTGACCGCCTCACGCAAAGCTTTCTTGCAAAGCCTCTTGCGTCACGGTGTTAATGCTCTTGCCCTTTGCCTGCGCCGCCATTGCTAGTTTTTCGTGCAACTGCGGCGAAATCCGCAAATTGAACTTGCCAGAGAAATGGCGCTTTGGCTCTAGCCCCTTTTCGGCACACACCTCCAGAACAACCTCCAGCGAGCGCTTGAACTCTGCCCGAAGTTCCTCCGGATTTTTTCCGAAAAAATCAGCGCCCCCGTTCAGGCCGAGAATCTCGCCCCTGAACAAATCAAGGTCTGCATCGAATTCAATCCTTGCGTGGTAGTTGTCCACAGTCATCACATTCATGGTTCGACTCCGTGTTGTTCCAGCCATTTGCGGATAGAGGCTACCGCGCTTTTGTCCGTGTTGGGCGAAGGGTGTGGGCGGTGAAAAACGCGCACCTCTTCAAATAAAACGACAGAAATCCGGCTTCCTGCTCGCTCTTCAATCTCTGCCCCCAGCTCAATGAAAAGATTTTCAACATTCTATTCAAGGCGCGGGTTGCAAACCAGTGTTGCTTGAATAATGGGCTGGGGAACTGTGCGACTCAACATAAGCATCCACTAAACGGCGAATAATGCGCTGGTATTGTGTGTGGTTTTTAGTCGCTTCCGACTTAAAGAATTAATGCTTTTTTTACTCAATGCCCATGTCACCTTGACCGCCTCTTCGTTGAGTGACAGCTCGGCCGGTGACGGCAAAAAGTCTTTTATGACCTTCATGTCGCCTAAGGGTTCGTTCGTATATTTGATTTTGGACGAACCCGCTTTACTTGTTTTCACGCGCATACATTGCCCGGCGGATTCAAGTTCGAAGTGCACCTTAGCCTCAGATAAATCCAAAGCAGGCGCGAGATCAACGCCATCGTCAAACTGTTGCTCAAAGTCTTTAGCTTTCATAAATTGTCACCTCTTGTGTGCGTCGCGACGAACAAATATCAACCGTATATTGCCCCCTCGGTACGTGATGACCGCCGTCCAATGCTTCCCGTCAATCAGCCCAACGACTAAGAATCGCGGCTCATCCTCAGGTTTGACTGGAATTTCTAGCAGCATCGGGCAGTCCAAAGACGCTGCGTTGGATTAGCTACTACTCCTCTTTTTTCGGAAAGTACGTGTGCTGGTTTACGGCTCACATAACTTGTTAAAGATCCGTGGAGTATGCTGATTCCAAAAGTGAAGTTTTCTACTACAGCTTCGTCTGGAGTCATGGCTTCGATGTGAGTCGGCCCCTAGGCACACCAAGGAGCTTTGAGATGTGATTCATTTTTTCATTGACGCCAGTAAGCTCCAGACAATGAGCGATATGATTTCGCAAACTATGGAGCTTGCGTGCAGCTTCCCATATGTTTTCGTGAATCTGTTCGCTGGATATTGCCTCCGCAAGACAAATAACCTGATTTAGGATCAGCAAAGAAAGATCGCTACCACGCGGAAGCAGCGAATAGAACCTACGAAAAGAGGCGATCGCATGCGCATCGGTCGCTTGGATATACATGCGTAGCTTAATGCAGAGTACGACTGCACCATAGCTGGAGGCGAAGAAAACTACGACGAACTATGACGCATGGCATGGTTGGTTGAGATGTCAGCGTGCATCGCAATATTAGGCATATTCTCGCTCTTAGAACTTTTTAATGTGTGACGCGAACTCATCATCGCTCTCAAATGATTTATGTTCGCCAGCAAGGTGCAAATAGACTCTCCTTTTAAATACGCCCTTTCTGGTTACCACGCCTCCATGCATATTTACAAGTAATTCTGCTTGATGGTAATTAAAGTACGATGAGTTATTTATATTGGCGTACATCTCTGTTTTTTTCAGAGCAGTCTCAGCCTCTTTGAATTGATTTAGTACCCGCCTTCTAATATCCCGAGGCAAAACGCTTGATCCCATCACGTTAATAATTTCGTTGAGATAAATTGTGGCTGAAATTTCACGTGATTTTATAAGATTCTCTGCAAAGAACAGATTTTGAGGATCGTTTCCAAAAAAGCGCGACAGATATTCATTCTTTAAAATTTGGGCTACTTCGCGCGATTTATCAAATGCTTGCCCCTCAATGAGCTTTAATTTAAACGCAAAGGCTAGCCTCCAGGATATTTTTTCCAAGGCCGTGAGATCAGATATTATTACTGGGTGGAATTGCTCGGCCATGCTCCAAGCCTTCTCAATTTGAGTCTCTTTTAACGGAGCGATATTATCAAAATCTGCTGATTCGGCAGAGCCTGTGGCTCCCATTTCGTTGTCGTACTCTTTCCGTTTATCTGGGTCAGAAAGCGTGTCGTAGGCTATATTTATTTCTTTAATTTTCTCGATCGACTCGATCGATGTGTGTTTTTATCCGGATGGTAAATCGCCGCCATTGCTCTGTACGCCGCCTTAACGACGGCTGAATCCGCAGTCGGCACAACGCCTAGAGTGTTGTAGTAGTTGCTCATAGGATATTTTGGGTCTTCTTTTGCGCATAAGCCAGCTTTACCCAGCGATTGAAGTCAACGGGCATCGTAGGCGAGCCGCTGTAATGAAGGGCTAGATGCCGCAGAAACGCTGTGTAATACTGGCCTTGGTGGGCGTGTGATAAGTGGATGCTTTTCTGCAACTTGCCTGTGCCTAAAAGCTTCACAAATAGTGTGCAAATCATCACCATATTGATGCGACAGCTTGGTTCTGATTTCGTGGATTTCCGCGACGATAGGGTCAAAATTCATACGATGATCTCCATTAGTTGAGGTGGGGTACAGATGACTGGCGGCTCATAGCCAGCCTCCTTGCAAGTCGCTTCAATGATGTGCTGCGTTGCAGCATTTGCAATGTGCCTGCAATTCCAAGTCAGCAAAAAATCCATGCCATTGAGCGTGGCAATTGCAATATGCAGCGCATCAATTCTTGCTTTGGCTGGGAGTGCCGCTCGTGCAAGTAACAATACTGCGAGCTGCTCCGCTGCAAGCGATAGCGCTAATTCTGGGATATCGGCAATTGCGGCCAACCTACGCGCGGCCGCATCCGCGTTTCCCTCAGCCGCTTCTTTCACAACGACTTCCGATATAAAAACTTCAAAATTAGGTTTTGCCAAATCCCACCACTCGCGCGTAGCTAGCTGATTGGCAGCCATGATTAACCCATTGCTGCGCCAAGCTGTGAGATAACTCGGAATTGTGGTTTCAAGGTAGACCGTTTGCTTCATATGTGCATCTTACATCAGGGCATAATTTTTGGTCTGCCTAGCCTGAAGTTTGTGATGAGAGGCATGCCCCGGCTTCCCGGGGCATGCCTCTCGATGGAAGGGTTAGGCAACACTTTCGTTCAGACCTTGATGTAGTGCTGGAACTTCTCTTTTGATCCAGAGAAGATATCGACTTTTCCTAGCTTGAGCAAGGTAAATGCGCCAGTTGAAATGTTAGCAATTAGCTGGGTTTCGTGACTCTTTATGTAGCCGTGAAAGCGGCGTGAATCACGTCCAAGAAGTGCTAGCAATGGGAGTTCCGAGGCCGTGGGAAAGAGTGTGAGCTTCTCCAAAAGATGCATCTCGAACAGGTTGTATGTCTTGATAAGTGTCTCGAGCACACCGTCGGCGTCTCGATCCAGTATGTAAATGCTGACGATCAAGTGCTCAATGATTTTGAGAGCTATGAGCAAGCCATCGAGATCTGCTGCCTGAATATCATGAGCTGCGTCGTTGCCCATGAATCGGATGGCGTGAAGGCGATCAGCGTCAGCCTGTGAAACGAACCCGGCCTTCGCAAGCTTATCGATTCGAATATCTAGATTCCATCCGGTTACTCCACGTTCATTACATATGGCTTCGATGGTTGCGCGCAATCCTATTCCAGCCAAGGTTAGAAACTCGTTCTTGATCGCAGCAAGTGACTCTGTGTAAATCGACCGAACATTTTTTGGCGCCCTTGTGATGTCGGGAACGGTTCTGTGCCCCTTCAAGATTGCGGGAAACGAAGAGATGACTTTAGGGGTCTCCCATTCGTCTTCGTCAATCCGATAAGAGTCTTCGATGTATGCCACGACTTTCCGAAAACTCTTGGTTTCGCAGCCGCAGCATTGAACGACTTGGTATGACCGATCGATCCGGTATTCGTACTCGCTCTCTTCTGCGGAAAAGAGGATGTCGTGCTTTGTGTCACGATCACAAGAGCTACATGGAGTCCACACAGTTGCTGGCTTTGACATATGTTGATATGAGATTTTGGAGATTCAGTGATGTCTGACGTAATGTCTGCCGCAAAACCTGTAGTGTTTTTACGAGTCTGTCTGTTTGTGATGACTATAGACGATGTATGGAGGCTTGGTCTGTTTTTGGTCAATTTTGATATATTTGCTATGAATACAATAGCGTAATATGACCATATGATGGTGACATTGCCACTTTTTCTTTAAAGATTTACAGCCACGCCAAAAACCTCAGCCAACCCACCACCCAGCCCGCCCCCGCTCCACTGCGCTGCCCCTTTGCGCCCATCGAGGGTTGGGCTGGAGGAACGGAAAAATGGTGGATTAGAAGCCGTCGCTGTTTGAGCCGAAGGCGAGTTTCGACGGTTTCCCGCCATTTTGAGTACTGCTCAGCTTCCCGCGAAGCGGGCCGGCACTGAAGGTCGCAAGAGGGCAGCGCAGTGGGGCGGGGGCGGGCGGCCGGAGACAGGCTCAAGGCGAACGGTGGCTAGAGGCTCAGGGGTTGTCCACCAAATACCGCCCCAGCGCCTCATAAGCGGGCAGCGACGTGGGGTCGAGGTGCATATTGGCGGCCATGGGGTGGGAGCCGAAGCGGGCGATGACCATTTGGGCTTTGGGGTCGACGTAAATGGCTTGGCCGTGCACGCCGCGTGCCATGAAAGCGCCGTGGGCATTGTGCGCGTTCCACCACATGTTGCGGTAGCTCCAGCCGGGCAGGGTCAGCGCACCTGCTTTGGCAAAGTCGGCTTGGCTAGCGCCGCGCCGTATGTCGTCTACCACCGCCGTCGGCACGATTTGTTGGCCGTTTAACGCGCCGCCTAAGCGCATGGCCTCGCCAAAACGCGCCATGTCGCGCAGGCCCGCATTGAGCCCGCCGCCAGCAAACTCGGTGCCCTCGGTGTCTACCAAAAAATAGGCATCTTGCTCGGCACCCAAGCGGCTCCAGATGCGCTGCGACAGATTTTTGCCCAAACTCAAGCCCGTGACGCGGCGAATTACCCAGCCCAGCGCGTCGCTGTTAACGGTTTTGTAGGCAAAGGCTTGGCCATGCGCCCCCTCGGGCACAATGCTTTGCAGGATTTCATAAAACGTGGTGGGCCCGCTGTAATCTGCGGGGCGCGGAAACACGCCGCCGGCCCGCACAAAGTCAAAAATTTCGGCCTTGGGGTCGGCGTAATTCTCGGAATATTGGATGCCACTGGTCATGTCCATGACTTGGCGCAGGGTGGCGCTGCCTAGGCCGCTGTGGGCCAATTCGGGCACATAGTATGCGACTGGCCGCGCATCGTCTAACGCGCCTTCTGCCAACAAACTTGCCGCCATGGTGCCCACAAATGACTTGGTGACCGAATGCGCAATGTGCTGCCCCGCCGCATCCAGCGCCCCCGCGTAGCGCTCGTACACCACGCGGCCACGGTGCAAGACCAGCACGCCGTCGGTGTAGTTGGCGTCAAAAGCCTCGCCCCATGTGAGCGGCGCGCCCGTGAACATGACTTGGCAAGCCACCGCATCTAGGTCGCTGCGCAGCGCATAAGGCAGCGCGCACACTGCCCCATTCCCGCGCGAGACCTGCGTACTGGGCCGCAACTGGCGCATATTTGAAAACGACCAACGCAGCTGCGGAAATTTGTAAAAACTGCTGTCGGCATACGCAATGATTTTGTCGACTGGCGGCGGAGCGCCCTGCATCCAGCCTAGTGTGATGGGGTCAGAGTCTTGGGCGCTGGGGAAAGCGGGGGTGGCCATGGTTATTTAGTATTAAATTAATAGCTCAGTATGACGGTATGACGTGACATTGGCCATTTTTAGCATCAACTAGCTATAGCGCTCAAAAAACTGTGCGGGCGAGACTATGTTAATGTCCCCGTGTCTTTGTAAATCAAGAAGGTCCGCATCGCCAGAGATGATGGTTTTTGCACCCGCATCGACGGCTAGGCCAAGGTATTTGTCATCGTCAGCATCGCGGCTTGCACGCACTGTGGCGCTTGCGTCGAACCAGTGCATCGACTGGGTGAGCGCTATCAAATAATTCACCCGTCCGTCAAGGCCGAAGTAACGGTCAAACTTGTCGCGTTTGATGCGCGTTTCTAGCTCACTCCATGTGGCATCATTTTGCGCAATGGCAAAATGCGTGATGGCAAGTTGCAGCACCTGTGCCGTTTTTGATTTTGGCAAAATGCCCGCACTGATCAAGACATTGGCATCCATGACAATGGCTGCGCGCTTAACTTTCATGGAGCATGCGCATCACGTCCGCCTCGCTCAGGCCGTCTTGGTGCGCCTGATCGCCCATCGTCTCCAACTGGTGGTGCATTGCCTGCGCGGCAGCCGCGCCCTCAAGCGGGTAGTTTTTGCTGATCCAGCGTGCCACCGCAGGCGGGATGCTGCTTGTCTGGCCCACATAGTCTTCATACGACTGCACCACGGCCACAGGCCGACCCCGCCGCGTCACGGCCACCGGCTGGCGCAACGCACGGTCGATCAAGTTACCAAATTGGCTTTGGGCGGCAAGGGATGTCATGGTTAGCATAGCAGCAGCCTTTGAAATAGG
>JANOYR010000107.1:0-19719 GCA_031428975.1 Polaromonas sp.
CAGCCAAGCGGTCAGATTGCTCGGAATCGAGCTTGTGCAACATGGAACGCTTGACGGATTTGTCGGTTTTGAGTGCCAGTTCCAAATTTTCAAAGACGCTAAGCTGCTCAAAAACCGTGGGCTTTTGGAATTTTCGGCCAATGCCCATTTGGGCAATTTGCGACTCGTTGTAGCGCAGCAGATCTATGGTGGAGCCAAAGAACACCGTCCCGCTGTCAGGTCGGGTTTTACCCGTGATGATGTCCATCATGGTGGTTTTGCCAGCACCATTGGGGCCAATGATGCAGCGCAGCTCACCAGGCGCTATGTCCAGCGACAAATTGTTAATGGCTTTGAAACCGTCAAAACTCACGCAAACGTCTTCCAAATACAAGATGCGGCCATGGGTAACATCTACTTGGCCACTGGGCATGGCCATGCGCGAAAACCCTGCTTCGCGTCCACCCGACTCCGTCTTGCCCAAGTTGCTTGTCTGCACACGGGCAATGCGCTTAGCCCCCTGTTCGAATAAATCAGGGGTCATGCGCGTGCTCCAAAATATTTGGCTTGAATTTTAGCTTTTAGGCTGCGCACCAAACCCACCACGCCGTGTGGCAAATACAAAGTCACCGCAATAAACATCGCGCCCAAAAAGTACAACCAATACTCAGGAAAAGCCACGGTAAACCAGCTCTTAGCGCCATTGACCAAGAATGCCCCCACAATGGGGCCGATCAAGGTCGCTCTGCCGCCCACCGCAGCCCAGATGGCAATTTCAATCGAGTTGGCAGGCGACATTTCACTGGGGTTGATAATGCCTACTTGCGGCACATACAAAGCCCCAGCAATGCCGCACATCACCGCAGAAATGATCCAAATGGTGAGCTTATAAGCAACAGGGTTGTAGCCAGAAAACATGACGCGCGATTCGGCATCGCGAATGGCCTGCAACACGCGACCAAACTTACTACCCACCAGCCAGCGGGCAAACAAATAAAAACCCAAAAGCGTGAGCCCAGTGATAACAAACAGCACCATACGGGTGTTTGCTGTGGCAATCGGAATGTCCAAAATACGCTTGAAATCGGTGAAACCGTTGTTACCGCCAAAACCCGTTTCATTGCGAAAAAACAAAAGCATGGCGGCAAAAGTGAGGGCTTGCGTGATGATAGAAAAATACACGCCTTTGATGCGCGAACGGAAAGCAAAAAAGCCAAACACCAAGGCCAGCAGACCGGGGGCGAGAATCACCATGGCCATTTGGAACACAAACGATGCACTTCCCGTCCAATGCCAAGGCAGAGTTTTCCAGTCCAAAAACACCATGAAGTCTGGCAAACTGCTTTTGTAATTGCCCTCAAGGCCAATTTGGCGCATCAAATACATGCCCATGGCGTAACCCCCAAGGGCAAAAAACAAGCCATGCCCCAAAGACAAAATACCGGTGTAGCCCCAGATCAAGTCCATGGCCAGTGCGCAAATAGCAAAACACATGATTTTGCCAATCAGGCTGACGGCAAAATCACTCATATGGAAAATACTGTCCGCAGACACCAGCAGATTAAGCGCTGGCGCAAGTGCGCACACCGTGATAAGGGCGACCAGAAACACCGACCAGCCTTTGCGTGTGAGCAATGGCGTAGCATTTGGCAAAACGACCGATGGAACAATAGGATTCATAGTTTTAAGCCTCCGCACTGCGGCCCTTCATTGCAAAAATACCTTGCGGGCGCTTTTGAATGAAGATGATGATGAAAACCAAGACGGCGATTTTGGCCAGCACAGCACCAGCCCAACCCTCTAAAAATTTGTTCAGTACGCCCAAGCCCAGCGCGGCATACACTGTGCCGGCCAATTGACCCACACCGCCAAGCACCACCACCATGAAGCTGTCCACAATGTAGTTTTGCCCCAAATCGGGGCCTACATTGCCCACTTGGCTGAGCGCACACCCTGCCAAACCCGCAATGCCTGAGCCCAAGGCAAAGGCATAGGTGTCAATTCGAGCGGTGTTGACCCCCATGCAGGCGGCAATCGGGCGATTTTGTGTGACACCACGCACAAAGAGCCCCAAGCGCGTTTTGCTAATTAAGGCCGCCACACCAGCGAGCACCAAGACAGCGAAAACAATAATGCCTAGGCGGTTGTAGGGCAGCGACAAATTAGGCAACACGGCCACGCCGCCGCTCATCCACGAGGGGTTTTCAACCCCAACGTTTTGCGCACCAAATACCGTGCGCACCAGTTGCATGAGCATCAGGCTAATGCCCCATGTGGCCAACAAAGTCTCCAGTGGGCGACCATACAAAAAACGGATCACACTGCGTTCTAGTGCAGCGCCGACTAAGGCAGAAGCCATAAAAGCGACGGGAATGGCTGCTATCAAATACCAATCAAACGCGCCCGGTAAGTAAGTGCGAAACAAGGTTTGCACCACATAAGTGGCGTATGCGCCCACCATGATCAACTCGCCATGCGCCATGTTGATCACACCCATCAGCCCGTAGGTGATGGCCAAACCCAGTGCAGCCAACAACAAAATCGAGCCAAGGCTCAAGCCCGTGAACATCACGCCCAGCTTTTCGCCCAAACCAAGTGTGGATTGGATTTGCTTGAGTGAGATTTCTAATTGCGCCTTCACATCCGTTTCTGTTTCGGCTTTTAGTCGCTCGTTGAGCAGCAGCTGGGTGGCAGGACTTTTGCTATTGGCTAGCGCTTTGGCGGCAGCCAAGCGTGTAGACTTGTCGGCAGAGCCCAGCATGGCTGCAGCGCGGGCAAGTTCAATCTGGCCTTTCAGGTCAGTATTCGTCTCGGTTGCTAAGGCTTTGTCTAAGAGTGGTAATTTGGCTTCGTCAGGGTCTTTTAGCAGCGCTGCTATGGCGGCACTGCGGACTTTTCCGTCTTGACTGAATAGTTTTAGTCCGGCCAATGCACTGTCGAGTTCGCTGCGCATGGCGTTGTTGTTGATGACATCTTCAGCGCTTTCGGGCACTGGGGCTTCTGCGCCAGTGACAGGATCAAAACCCTTGCCGTTTTTGATGATATACAGCTTGTCGCCACTGAATTTCACCGCATCTTCTGACAGCGCTTGAATGTAAGCGGAAGTTTTATCGTCGGCACCCACCACCGCTTTGTTCAACGCTTCAATGCGCGGCTCTGCTTCGCCAATCGCGATATTTTTAGCCTCTAGCGGCGTAAGTGCGTGCGCTGCAGCGACGCAGCATAGTCCACACACCCAAACAATCGTTTTAAAAAACACAAACGCACTCCAAAACTGGTAACACAGCGGTAACAAACTTCAGACGTAGCAATGGCGTGGGAGTCACGTGAACCCACCACGCCATTTTGGTCAAGCCAAGCAGTTGTACTGGATGGCTATTGAAGCAAGATTTTATTTCTTTGCGGGTTCGTCAGGCTTCTTGTCGTTGCCTTCAATGAACGGAGACCATGGCTTAGCCTTCACAGGGCCTGGTGTCTTCCACACCACATTGAACTGGCCGTCGGCTTTGATCTCGCCAATGAACACGCTCTTGTGCAAGTGGTGGTTTTTCTCGTCCATCTTGCTGGTGATGCCTGATGGCGCTTTGAAAGTTTGGCCCGCCATAGCGGCAATCACTTTGTCGGTGTCAGTGGACTTGGCTTTTTCAACCGCTTGCTTCCACATGTTGATACCGATATAGGTCGCCTCCATCGGGTCGTTGGTCAGGGCTTTGTCTTTGTGGCCCGCAATGCCTTTGGCCTTCGCATAGGCGGTCCATTTTTTAATGAATTCGTCGTTTGCAGGGTTTTTGATGGATTGGAAGTAGTTCCAAGCGGCTAGGTGACCCACCAAAGGCTTGGTGTCCACGCCGCGCAACTCTTCTTCGCCCACCGAGAATGCCACCACAGGCACGTCTTTGGCCTTGAGGCCTGCATTGCCTAGCTCTTTGTAGAAGGGCACATTGGAGTCACCATTGATAGTGGACACCACGGCAGTTTTACCACCCGTAGAGAATTTTTTCACATCAGCCACAATGGTTTGGTAATCAGAATGGCCAAATGGGGTGTATTTTTCGTCGATGTCTTTGTCGGCCACACCCTTGGACTTGAGGTAAGCACGCAAGATTTTGTTGGTAGTGCGTGGGTATACATAATCAGTGCCCAAAAGCACCCAGCGCTTAGCGCCACCACCGGCTTTACTCATGAGGTAGTCCACGGCAGGAATGGCTTGTTGGTTAGGCGCGGCTCCGGTGTAGAACACGTTTTTGCTCAGCTCTTCGCCTTCGTATTGCACAGGGTAGAACAGCAGGCCGTTCATTTCCTCGACGACTGGCAACACCGACTTGCGTGACACGCTGGTCCAGCAGCCAAAAATCACGGAAACTTTGTCTTGCCCCAGCAATTGCTTGGTTTTTTCGGCAAATAAAGGCCAGTTAGATGCCGGATCGACAATGACTGGCTCTAGTTTTTTGCCCATCACGCCACCTTTGGCATTGATCTCATCGATGGCCATGAGCACGGTGTCTTTGAGCACCGTCTCCGAAATGGCCATCGTGCCAGACAGGCTGTGCAAAATACCAACTTTGATCGTATTGCCCTGCGCGATAGCAGCAGAGCTTAAACCCATGCCAACAGCGATAGAAGCAGTGAGGGTTTTCAGTGTCCCGCGACGGTTCATTGTGATTTCTCCAAAAATATAGAAGGGTGAATTGGACTGACCAATTCATCTATGCAATCATCGTGCCAGTGCTTTGTGCGTCGTAAAGTACACGCTTTTGGGCGCACATACACAGCCCACGCACCATTTTGCAGCGCGGCTTGGCTGTGCATTTGGACTGCAGTTGAATGCATTACTTTGGTGCTTAATTGCGGCGGCGGTGCATATGGTGCACCAACATGGGGGATGCCGGTAAAATTTTTACGCACGCTTCTATTGGCGCACAAGATGCGTCACAATGCTTTTAAAACCACCACCAAGACACGCTATGGAACTTACACCTCGCGAAAAAGACAAGCTACTTTTGTTCACTGCCGCCTTGCTTGCAGAACGGCGCAAAGCGCGTGGTCTTAAGCTTAACTACCCTGAATCCATGGCGCTGATTAGTGCGGCGGTCATGGAAGGCGCACGTGACGGCAAGACAGTAGCCCAGCTGATGAGCGAAGGGCGCAAGGTCTTGTCCCGCGCCGATGTGATGGAGGGCATTGCCGAGATGATTCCCGACATTCAAGTCGAGGCAACATTCCCTGACGGCACCAAACTGGTGACTGTTCACCAACCCATTGTTTAAATTAGAGATCTATGAATACTACAAAATACATAGCACTATATGTCCTTTTAACGGTGACATTGCCAGTTTTTCCTCATGATGGCCACGGTTTGGGTGGTTCGCATTGGCACGCGACAGACGCATGGGGCTTGTTGGCACTGGGTGTAGCTATCGCAACGGCTATTTGGTTGTCAAAAGGGGGCAAGTGATGACCCCGGGTGAACTATTGGTGGACGCTGGCGAGCATGTGCTCAATGTGGGGCGGCGCACCGTGACCGTGGTGGTGCAAAACACCGCCAATCGCCCCATTCAGGTGGGCTCGCACTACCACTTTGCCGAAACCAATGCTGCGCTGGGCTTTGAACGCGCCGCTGCACGCGGGATGCGCCTGAACATTGCCAGCGGCTTGGCGGTACGCTTTGAGCCCGGGCAGCAGCGCACAGTGGAGTTAGTCGATTTTGCGGGCGACCGCAGGGTGTTTGGCTTTAACGGCCAAGTTCAAGGAGCTTTGTAGCTATGGCAACGATTGGAAAACGCGCCTACGCAGAAATTTTTGGCCCTACCGTGGGCGACCGCGTGCGCTTGGCGGATACCGACCTGATCATAGAAGTCGAAAAAGACTTTACTTTGCAAGCCGGCGGCTATGGAGAAGAGGTGAAGTTTGGCGGCGGCAAGACGATTCGGGATGGCATGGCGCAGTCGCAACGCACTAGAGCCGGCTACGGAACGGGCCCCTTCGGTGGCGCAGCGGTCGATACCGTGATGACCAATGCTCTGATCATTGACCATTGGGGCATTGTCAAAGCCGACATTGGCCTCAAGGGCGGACGCATCGTGTCAGTGGGCAAGGCAGGCAATCCTGACACGCAAAGCGGTGTTGACATCATCATTGGCCCGGGCACTGAAATTATCAGCTGCGAAGGCAACATCGTCACCGCTGGCGGTATTGACACCCACATCCACTTTATTTGCCCCCAGCAAATTGAAGAAGCGCTGGCCAGCGGCATCACGACCATGTTTGGCGGCGGCACCGGGCCGGCCACGGGCACATTTGCCACCACCTGCACTCCGGGGCCGTGGCACATAGAGCGCATGCTGCAAGCCGCTGATGCATTTCCTATGAATTTGGGATTTTTTGGCAAAGGCAATGCGTCGCTCCCCGCCGCCCTGCACGAGCAGGTGAATGCGGGGGTGGTGGGCTTGAAGTTGCATGAAGACTGGGGCACCACGCCCGCAGCCATTAGCAATTGCCTTGATGTAGCAGAGCTCACGGACGTGCAAGTAGCCATTCACTCGGACACCTTGAACGAATCGGGTTTTGTAGAAAACACCATTGCGGCCACCAAAGGACGCGGCCTCTGCGCTTTTCACACCGAAGGCGCTGGCGGCGGCCATGCACCCGACATTTTGCGGGTGGTGGGCGAGGCTAATTTTTTGCCCAGCTCCACCAACCCAACCATGCCGTATACCGTCAACACACTAGACGAGCATGTCGACATGTTGATGGTTTGCCACCATCTAGACCCCTCGATTGCCGAAGATTTGGCATTTGCAGAGAGCCGCATCCGCAAGGAAACCATTGCCGCTGAAGACATTTTGCATGACTTGGGCGCTATCAGTATGTTTAGCTCCGACTCGCAGGCCATGGGCCGTGTGGGTGAGGTCATCATGCGCTGCTGGCAAACCGCACACAAAATGAAAGGCCAACGCGGCAAACTGCCCGCTTCTGCAACGCAAGGCATTGGCGACACCGAGCGCCACGACAACGGCCGCGTCAAACGCTATATTGCCAAGCTCACCATTAATCCCGCTATTTCACACGGGATTAGCCATGAGGTGGGCAGCATTGAAGCGGGTAAGTTTGCCGATTTGGTGGTGTGGAAACCCGCCTTCTTTGGCGTAAAGCCCGCCCTGATTCTCAAAGGCGGCAGTATTGCCATGGCCGCCATGGGCGACCCCAATGCCTCCATTCCCACGCCGCAGCCCGTGCACTACCGCCCTATGTTTGGTGCTTATGGCGGCTCTTTGCACAAAAGTTCGATGACATTTGTCAGCCAAGCTGGCTTAGCCGCAGGCATTAAAGAGCGCTTTGGCCTGCAAAAAACGGTGAGTGCGGTAAAAAACGTGCGCGGCGTGCGCAAACAGCACATGGTGCACAACCACTATTTGCCCAAAATGGAAATCGACGCGCAAACCTATGCGGTGCGTGCTGATGGCCAATTGCTGGTCTGCGAGCCTGCCAAAACTTTGCCCATGACACAACGTTATTTTTTATTTTAAACATGCTCCAAACTTCTAAATGCATGCCGCAAGGCGCAGGTCTGGCGCCAGTGTTGATCAAACGCGCCCACACGGTGGAGCTTGACTGGGATGTGCGGCAAAAAAGCCGTTTTGACTGCACAGACTCTGCGGGGCGGCAGTTGGGCGTATTTTTGCCGCGTGGCACGCTGGTGCGCGGCGGGGATGTGCTGGTGATTGAGGATGGATCTTTAGTCAAGGTTATTGCGGCAACACAGCCAGTGCTGCGCATTACCGCTTGCCCGGCGCATGGCTCAGCTTTTGACCTCACACGCGCGGCCTACCATTTGGGTAACCGCCATGTGCCCATTGAGCTGAAACCCGACCATCTCAAAATTGAGCCCGACCATGTGCTAGCCGCCATGCTGGAGGCCATGCACTTGAAGGTCGGCTGGGTAAAAGAAGCTTTTGAACCCGAAGGTGGCGCATACAGCAGTGGCGGGCATAGCCATAGCCATGCGGATGGGCATGCGCATGGCCACCACCATAGCAACAGCAGCGAACCAGCGCATTCTCGCACCTCTGACACCTCTCACGCAGATTAATTGGTCTTTTAGACAATTGTCACCGTCATATGGTCATAGTGTGCTATTTAATATATAGCATTCTAACTTGCCAAAAGCGCAGCATAGGCTGCAATATCAATATTTCCACCGCTGACAACCACGCCCACGCGCTTGCCTTTGACATCGGCAATGCCTTCTAATGCAGCGGCTGCAGCCAAGCAGCCAGTGGGTTCAACCACCATCTTCATGCGCTCTGCAAAAAAACGCATGGTGCTGACCAGCTGGGCATCGCTCACGGTCAAAATGTCCTTCACCAAGGCCTGCGCCACCGGAAAAGTCAGCGTGCCTGCTGCATTGGTTTGTGCGCCGTCGGCAATGGTGCGCGGCACCGCAATGGTGACGATACTGCCAGAGCGCAGGCTTTGCTGAAAATCATTGCCCGCCTCCGGCTCTATCCCAAACACCTCGCAACCAGGTAACAAATGCTTGGCTGCGGTGGCGCAGCCCGAAATCAAGCCACCGCCCCCCACGCAAACCAATAACACATCCAAATCGCCCACTTCTTCAATCAACTCCAATGCCGCCGTGCCCTGCCCCGCCATCACATGCGGATGGTTAAACGGCGGAATCAATGTCATGCCACGCTCGGCGGCAATGCCTTCGGTGAGGGCTTGGCGGTCTTGGGTGTAGCGGTCAAACAAAATCACTTCTGCGCCATAGCCGCGCGTGGCTGCAATTTTGGCGGCTGGCGCATCTTGGGGCATCACAATGACCGCCTTCATGCCCAAGAGCTGGGCCGACAGCGCCACTGCTTGCGCATGGTTGCCCGATGAAAAAGCAATAGCACCCGCCTTGGCCTGCGCGGGTGTAAATTGCGACAATGCGTTGTAGCCACCACGAAATTTGAATGCACCCATGCGTTGAAAGTTTTCGCACTTGAAAAACAACTGCGCATCCGCACGGGTGTTGGCAAAGCGTGAGGTCAATACAGGCGTGCGGTGGGCAACACCTTGGATGCGCTGGGCGGCGCCTTCAATGTCGGCATACGAAATGGCTAAAGTCATGCGGCTATCCTAGAAAAATAATCCCAACCAAAAAATGCTAGAGCGCGTCTTGAAAACCGCCTGACCGCAGCGTAACGACCAAGGTATCGCGGTAGGCATTTTCGCTGGTGGGCTGTATCGGGGTGGTTTCGTGGATCACGCGGGCATCGTCGAGCAGCAATACGCTCCAAGGCTCGGTCAGGGTGAAACGTTGGCCGCGCGGTCCACTGGCATCAAAAACGCGGGTTTCACCGCCTTTTACCCCCTCGCGTGCCACCAAAAATACCGCGACCAAGTCTACGCCGTCGCGGTGCGCCCCCTCTGGCGTCGGGCGGCCAATGCCGCCTTCTGTGTCGATGCGAAATTGGTGTGCCTCGGCGTACCAAGTTTGTATGCTGCGAAGCGTGTTGGCTAAGCCGCCCATCCATTGCAGCAGCGCGTTCCAAGCGTCCGTATGCGTGGTGGGTTCAATGGGCTCAAACCAACGCTCCATGCCGCCATGCAAGGCGTTGTACTCCAAAGGCTGCCAGTGCGCCCGATGGGTGATGGGGTGTACGCCTGCGCTGTCGATGCGGTAGCTGGCGTGCCTGCGTTTGCGGTATTTCCCACCATCTTTCAGATAGGCATCAGGAAACAGCTGATGCCAACTGGCATTGAGCGCCTGCAACGCTTGCAGCGTGGTGCCAGCCAATTGCGCGACATCAGCAGCGGGCAGCAGTGCAAAGCCCTGTTGTTTGAGCGCTGGCAACAAGCTAGCGGGGTGGGTATAGGGGGGCACGAAAGTTTGCAATGGCATACACCGTAGCTTATCGCAAATCCGATGGCCTCACGCCGCTGCTTTCATGCTATGAATGCCTCTTGGTATGCGTGCAGACGCATCAATGCACAAACTCTAAGCGGCTCTTAGGCCAGCACCTCAATCGCCATACCCGCCGCACGCAGTCTGCGCACCAGCACATCACCCATAGCAAAGCTGGGCGTGATCACACCACCGCGCTTATCGCCACCGGGTAATGCATTGAAATTTTCTGCCAAAGCCAAGGCTGACTCGCAGATGAACTTGGTGGTCGCTCGGTTGCCCGGGTCACCGCTGTCCGCAATGCTGGCGCGTACCACATGGCCACTGGCCGATTTGCCCACCAACTGGCAGCGAAACCAACCACTGTCCATGCTGCGCACACTCGGGCCTTCACCCGGTTTGGGCGCTAGTTTGGCCGCTAAGCGGCGCATGGGCGCTAAGCCCAACAGCCCAAAACTGGCATTAGACCCCGCACTGAAACCCGCAGCAAGCACAGCGGCAAGCGCCCCTTTACCAAAACGCATGTACTCTTGGTAGTAAAAATCCTCGCCATAGCTTTTGTCCCCTGCTGCCTGCATCAATGCTGCGGTGCGGCGCACCACACGGGTATTGATCGGCCCCATCACAAAAGGGCCTAGCCATGCATTGAAATCGGCATCGTGCATGGGAGCAGTAGGGTCAGCATGGCGCTGCACATTCGTTGGCACGCTGCCCGCAGGGTTGAGTAAAAAGGGCGCATTAAATGCCTCTTTTTGGCCTTTGTCCAAAATGTTGAGAATGGAGGCCAGTGTGCCGCCATTTAAGCCGCCACGCATCGAAAAACACGCCTTCACTTGCACACAGCCTTGGCCGTGCACACGCAGCATTTCTTGGTTGACCAAATAGGTGCCCACGTCGGATGGAATCGAGTCAAAACCACACGCCGGCACAATGCGCGTGCCGTCTTTGGCCGCTTGCGTGTGGTGCGCATCCACCATGCTGCGAATCCAAGGGGATTCGCCCGTTAAATCTACATAATGTGTTTTGGCCGCAACACATGCCGCCACCAAAAGGCTGCCATACAGCGCATAAGGCCCCGCACTGGACAACACCACTCGGGTAGAGGCTGCCAGAGCCGCCAAAGCAGTTGCGTCGTGTGCGTCCGCCACAATGATTGGCACATTTATTTTGCAGCGGTTTAAGACGGCACGAAGCTTAGCCTCATTGCGCCCAGCGACTGCAAAGCGCACTGCGCCAGCAAGCGCTGCAAAATATGCCACGGTTTGCTGCCCCACAAAACCCGAGGCCCCGTACAGCACAACGTCGTAAGGGCGGTTGTCAGAATTCTTCATATTTTGCTCTCCAAGCGTGTTGCATTGTGCCACCCCACCCAAAGACCCATGTCGCATAGGCAACCGCCAGCCAAGCCTTGGCAGGCTACTATGCGTTTTTTTAGCAAAATGCGCTTAACCATAGCCTGAAAGTCCACCATGAGCACCCTAGCCCACATCAGCAACCACCAAATCCGTCTCGCCCAGCGCCCCGTAGGCATGCCCGGCCCGGAGTGCTGGAACAGCACCACCGAACCAGTTGCTGAGCCCGCAGACGGCGGTGTACTGGTAAAAACCCTTAGCCTCTCACTGGATCCCGCCATGCGCGGCTGGATGAACGAAGGCAAAAGTTACATCCCCCCCGTAGGTATCAACGAAGTCATGCGTGCAGGCGGTGTCGGCACTGTGATTGCGTCCAAAAATGCTGCTTTCGCCGTCGGCGACACCGTGAGTGCGGGTCTTGGTGTGCAAGAATATTGCCTGATTCCAGCCAGCGAAATTAAGCGCAATGGCATTGCCAAAATTGACTTGCGCGCTGGCAGCATCACCCAATGGCTGAACGTGCTGGGCATGCCCGGCATGACAGGTTATTTTGGCTTGATGGATGTGGGCATGCCACAAATGGGCGAAACCGTCGTCATTAGCGGCGCTGCGGGCGCAGTCGGCCAAACCGTGGGGCAAATTGCCAAACTCAAAGGCTGCCGCGTGGTGGGCATTGCCGGCGGCCAAGCCAAATGCGACTGGGTCGTCAACGAGCTGGGCTTTGATGCTTGCATTGACTACAAAGCGTCGCCCAGCAGCGTGCGCGAAGGCCTTAAAACGCATTGCCCCAAAGGCGTAGACATTTATTTTGACAATGTGGGCGGCGAAATTTTGGACCATGTGCTCGCCAAGATCAACCGCAAAGCCCGTATCATCATTTGCGGCGCAATCAGCCAATACAACAATACCACGCCTGTGCAAGGCCCCAAAAACTACCTCAGCCTCTTGGTCAACCGCGCCCGAATGGAAGGCATTGTGGTGTTTGACTATGCTGACCGCTACCATTTGGCCATTGCCGAGATGGCCGGATACCTCCAAGACGGCCGCATGAAAAGCAAAGAGGACATTGTCAAAGGCATTGAAAACTTCCCTTCTGCACTGCTAAAACTCTTCAAGGGCGAGAATTTTGGCAAACTGGTATTGGAAGTAGCAGTTGCGTAAATTAGTCTCAAAATCGCACGCAACGCTAAAAGTAACTTAGGTCACTTTGGTTTGCAGTATTTTTGCTGACAATAGGGTCGTTATGACCCACGACGACACCATCATCCAACTGAGCTGCGCGTTTACCGTGCAGCTGGTGGACGACCACCAAATGATGCGCCTTGGGCTTAAGGCGCTGGCGCAAACATCTAGCCATATGCAGCTGCACTGGATCGAGTCTGGCAACCTTGACGATGCACTGGCTACCTATGCCAAAGAAGCGCATATTGACTTGGTGTTGCTCGATTTGAACCTGCCCGACAGCAAAGGCCTGCAAGGTTTGAGGCGGTTTTTAACCGAATGCCCCAATGCCCAAGTGGCCGTTTTTTCAGCCACAGAAGACGAATTTGTGGTCAGCCAAGCGCTGGCAATGGGCGCGGTAGGCTTTGTGCCTAAGTCGTCCATGGCAGAGACCACACTGCGCTTAATCGAATCGTTGTTAGGTGGCTTTCGCAACTCCCCCCAGAATGCTTCGCAGGCACACATAGCCGCACAACAGCTTGAGCGTAGCAATGCGAATCTGGCACACAACGTCCATGCACGCGCGGCCGCGCTAAACCCCACCCAGCACCGTGTGTTGGAGTTGGTGTTGTCGGGCATGAGCAACCAAGAAATCGCCAACGACACCAAGCTGGCGCTGGGCACAGTGAAAAACACGGTATCGTCTATCATGTTGTCTTTAGACGTTCGGTCCCGATCCCACCTTATCAGCGTGTTTACATGAAGCTTAGCTCTGAGCTGCTTTGCCCCCCTTTAACGCCAGCCCAGAGCGAAGACACTTTGCAAGCGCGTATTCGACGCGAAATGGCCCAAGCACTGCTCAAAGCCCAGTCCATGCCCGAGGCGGCGGTGCTGATTAATTTTTGTTGGTGGACGTTTTTTTATTACCAACTGCGTATGCCCAGCATCATCGTCTGGGGCGTTTTGGTGCATGCCACCCAAATTTCGCGCTACTTCACCAAACGGCGCGATGCCCGCCTACCCCACGGCCAGCGCGACCCTGAAAAAATTGCTGCGCGATATTGCATCGACATTGCTGCCAGTGGTGTGTTGGTGGGCTTAGCGCCGTGGATGTTTTTCCCCGAGGGCAATATTCCCATGATCGCGCTGATGATTTTGGTCATCCTGTCGATCACCTCTGCAACCGCCACGGGCTTTGCGCCTTCACGCAGGGCAGTGCTCAGCTTCCAAGTGCCGGTGTATGTGGGCTTGGTAAGCGCCTTATTTTGGCAACGCGAATGGATGTACGTGGGTCTGGGCCTTGCCACCATGCTCTACCCCTATGTGACGATTCGTTTTGCGTTACAGCAAAATAGATTGCTGCACGAATCCATGCGGGCACGCTTTGAAAACGAAGCGCTGGCCACCCAATATGCAGAGCAGGTGCGCCGCGTGGAGCATGCCAGCCTAGAGAAAACCCGCTTTTTTGCCTCTGCCAGCCACGACCTGCGCCAACCCCTGCATTCGCTGGGCTTGTTTGGCTCGGCGGTGCAGGCGCGGCTTAAGGGCACGCCCGACGAAGCGCTGGCACGTAATTTGATGCACTGTGTGGACGCGCTAGAAACCTCGTTTAGCGCTATGCTGGACGTGTCTAAGCTTGATGCGGGGGTGGTGGAGGTGCATGCCAAACCTGTGGCACTGTCACAAGTATTCCAAAAGCTTGAAAGCGTGTTTGGCAAACAGGCCGAGGCTCGGGGTTTGCATTTGCGCTTTAGCACGGGCGGCAAATGGGTGCATGCCGATGCGGCGCTGCTGGAGCGGCTTTTGGGTAACTTAGTGCACAACGCGCTCAAGTTCACCCACACAGGCGGCGTGGTGGTGCTGGCACGCACACATGGCGCGAATGTCAGCATAGAGGTATGGGACAGCGGCGCGGGCATGGATCCGCAGGAGTTGCCGCGCATATTCGACGAGTTTTACCAAGTGGGCAACCAAGAGCGTGACCGCTCACGCGGTCTGGGCATGGGCCTGGCTATTGTGCAGCGCTTGGCAGCGTTAATGGGTTTGAATTTGCGGGTGCACTCCCGCACGGGTCGGGGCACGGTGTTTAAGCTGGGCGTGCCTATGGCGCGCGCCCAAGCGCTGCCCCCGCCAGTGGCCACGCAGACGCTGTCCAGTGGGGTGTTTCGGGCTTTATCGCACATGCATATTTTGGTGGTGGACGACGAAGAAACCGTGCGCAGCAGCACTGCTGACGCGCTGCGCTTGTATGGCTTTCAGGTGGAGGTGGCAGGCGGTGTGGCGCAGGCGCGTGAGGCCGCGCTGCGTTTGGGCCACAAGCTGGACGGCCTGATTACTGATTTTCGCTTGGCAGATGCCATGGACGGCATTGATCTGGCTGCAGATTTGCGCACCTTGCTGGACCGCCCAATACCCACCCTGCTGGTCACGGGCGACACCGCGCCCGAGCGCGTGCGCAAAGCCCAACTCAGCGGCCTGTGTGTGCTGTACAAACCAGTCAAAATCCACACATTGGTAGAAGAAATGCGCCAGCAAATCACACAGGCCAAGTGATGCCAGTAGCTTGCTATGACTTTAGTAACATTACTTTGGTAACTGGACGCTAAGCACCCCACTGCATAAGCTCCCCCTTGTGTTCAATCAACCCAAGGAATGGCTATGACAACCCCCACTAACCGCACGCGCACACTCGCGCTGGCGGCACTCTTTAGCGCTGTAGCGCTGCTTGCCGGATGCGGCGGCGGCGACGAAGTGACCGTGACTTTGCCCAGCGGCGCTCCCGCGCCCGCAGTGGCAGGCACGCCCGGCGCACCCACACCCAGTCCATCCGCAGCGCCATCACCCGCTGTGCCATTTGCCACCCCCACCTTAACCATCACCGGCCCATCCCGCGCCATCGCTAACACCCGCTACACCTACCAAGCCGTGGCCACCAATGCCACGCCCAGCAACTACAGCTGGAATTGGGGCGACGGCTCGCCCAATACGGCGGGCAGCTCCGCGCCCAAGGTGTGGAATAAAAACGGCAGTTTTGTAGGCGCGCTCAGCGCCAGCGTGTTCGGCACCACGCTGACTGGCACGGCCAGTGTGGCGGTAGTCACGCCCATTTCGGTAGGGAACAGCCATGCATGCCTAGTCAAAACAGACACCACAGTAGTTTGCCGAGGTGCTAACAATTACGGCCAACTTGGTAATGGCACTGAAACGAATCCTGCCACGACAGAAACACTGGTAGCCGTGGCTGGATTGACTGGCGTAACCGCTGTGGCTGTGGGAAGTGAATCCACCTGTGCACTCAAATCCGATGGCACAGTAGCTTGCTGGGGCTATAACCTATACGGCAAGCTAGGCGACGGCACTAGCGTCAACCGCTCCACCAGCGTTGCCGTGACAGGCTTGACCAACGCAGTAGCCATCAGTACCACAGGCACCAGCGCCTGCGCTCTAAAGTCAGATGGCACTGTGGTCTGCTGGGGGTTCAACGGTAACTTTCAACTGGGCAATGGCACGAATGTGGCATCCAGCGTGACCACGGCTGTTACAGGTTTGACCGATGCCGTGGCCATAGCCTCTGGCTCAACACACAGCTGCGCACTCAGGTCAAACGGCACGGTGGTTTGCTGGGGTCTTAACAGCGGCGGTGGACTGGGCGATGGCACTACCGTCAACAGCTCAGTAACTGTGGCGGTATTGGGTCTGACCGATACTGTGGCCATCAGCGCCGGTCTGAACTACAGCTGCTCACTCAAATCTAATGGATCGATGTTTTGCTGGGGACTCAACTCACATGGTCAGCTCGGAGATGGCAGCACCACCAGCAGCTCAACACCTGTTGCCGTAAGTGGCCTGAGCAATGTGATTGCCCTTGGAGCGAGCGGTTTTTATCATAACTGCGCACTGAAATCTGATGGCACCGTGGCTTGCTGGGGCAGGAATATCAATGGCAGCGTGGGCGACGGCACAACGATTGATCGTCCGACTCCCACCGCCGTGTTAGTAGTCACTGATGCCGTGGCCATATCATCCAAGCACAGCGTGCGCACCTGTGCCGTAAAAGCCGACAACACCGAAGTGTGCTGGGGCTTGCAATCAAATAACTGATCGTGCTAAATACTTGACAACCAAAGACTGATTGCTTCCTGTAGCTGGCACCACGCAGGTGGGCAGCATTTACACCACCTTCTGTCATGGAAGGTGGTTTTTTTATGCCTTACGTTTTTAGTGCGATGCTTTAAGCGTAACGCTGCTTGGCCAGCGCAGTGCCTTGCGCCAAAGCGGCTAGTTTTTGCATAGCTACTTCTCTGTCCATAGGCGCTAGGCCGCAGTTAGTGCATGGGAAAAGGCGGTTCTTTGCTACAAATTGCAAAGCAATACCAATGGTGTCGGCGATTTGTTCGGGCGTTTCTACCACATCACTGGCCACATCTATCACGCCTACCATCACGTCTTTGCCAGAGAGCAACGCCATCAAGTCTGGCGGCACATGGCTTTGAAAGCACTCTAAGCTGACTTGGTCGATACTGCTTTTGGCCAGCGCCGGAAACACCTGCTCGTATTGCCGCCACTTGTCGCCCAAGGTGGCTTTCCAGTCGGTGTTAGCCTTAATTCCGTAGCCGTAGCAAATATGCACCGCTGTTTTGCAGGCACGCACGTCCGGCGCGGCCTCGCGGCTGAGGCCCGCGCAGGCGATTTCTAGGGCTTTCACGCCCCAGTCGGCGGCGTCTTGCATATAAACATTGAACGCGGGTTCATCAAACTGGATGATGTCCACGCCGTCGGCCTGCAAGGCGCGGGCTTCTTGGTTGAGTAGCTCGGCAAATGCATAGGCCATTTTTACCTTGTCGCCATAAAAACGGTCGGCCACGGTGTCAATAATGGTCATGGGGCCTGGCAGGGTGAACTTGATTTTTTTAGAAGTATGCGCCCGCAGAAACTGCGCCTCGGTGCCATGCACGCGGCCTTTCAGGCTGAGCTGCGCCACCACTTGGGGCACTTGCGCGTCGTAGCGGTTGTTGCGAATGCCCATGGTGACTTTGTTGGCAAAGTCAATGCCGTCCACCTGCTCCAAAAAACCATGCACAAAGTGCTGGCGCGACTGCTCGCCGTCGCCAATGATGTCCAGCCCCGCGTCTTCTTGCGCCTTGATCCACAGCAGTGTGGCGTCGAGCTTGGCTTGCGCCAAATCTGCGCCATCGGCCTTCCACTGAGGCCAGAGTTTGTTGGTCTCAGAGAGCCACGCGGGCTTGGGCAGGCTGCCAGCAATGGATGTGGGAAATAAACTGTGTGCGGACATGTTGTCTCCTGATACTATGAATTAAATAGCGTTATATGACCATATGACGGTGACATTAGCTAAATTTTCTGTAAAAATAAGTTTTACAATGCTTTGTATTGCACCATCCATACTAAACCATGCAAACCAAACCACTGAACTCGGCATTTTAAGCACCGCCAATATTGCCAAGCAATTTGCCGACGGTGTGCGCAGTGGGCGATCAAAGCCATGCAAGCGGGCAAACATGTGTTGTACGAAAAGCCGCTGTGTTTGGGGCTCCATGAAGCGCAAGCGATCTTTAACGCAGCAAACAATTATGGTGTGATACTGCTCGAAGCCTAGCCTATTGGTTTCAGTCACAGACGTATGCATTGGTGGATTTGTTGGCCGAAAAAGCTATTGGCGATGTGGTTTCCATGTAAGAAAAAAAGTGACTATATCACCGTAATATAGCTATAGTTCGCTACATTTTATATAGTAAGTAGCAACCTATGAGTGTCATGCCTGCGGTATTAAAAACCTCAATGCGAACATAGCCCGATCAGCGTTTGGGCTTTCGCATACGACCGATTTGCGGTATTCCGCCATGAGGGAGTGTGCGAAAGCCCAAACGCTGATCGGGCGCTCTAAAACTATGCGCCATTCAATGTGATTTGCCCAACCACGTAAGCAGTTGCTGCCCCACCTCTTCGCTGCCCAGCAGTTGCATGTGGTTGGTGCGGTAAGCAATCAACTGGTTGGCCTTGGCGAACACCAAGCTTCTGGCGGGTTCATCATGCTGCCCCAAGCCGCTGGCCAATGACACCAATCCGTCGCCTAGCAGGCGGTCGGCCAAGCTGCCGCGCTTGGCTGCGGTGGTGGCCGCCACGGTGTAGCAGGCCACGCCAGCGGGCAGGGGCACGGGGGTGCGGCTGTCGGGCTTGCGCCTAAAACGGTCTTGGCCTTCCCAATCAGCATCGACCACGTGGCCGTAGCGCAGATCGGTGATGCCGCTGCTGCGGATTTGGCCTAGCCTGGCAAAGGGGCGGCTGTAGGGTGTGCTGCCTAAGAGTATGTCCACCCAGTTGCCCGCCCGCTCCAGCGGTGCGCCGTGGTGCGGCGTGCCTAGGAAGACGATGTTTTTTAAATACTTGCGCCACGCTGCGCCTGATTGCTGCGCCGAAAACACCGCGCTGCGCGTCACCAAACCACCCATGCTGTGGCACAGCACGGAGATTTCATCGACTGGCACTGGCCAATGCTTGACCATCGCATCGAGCTGCTGCGAGAACGCGTGGCCGTTTTGCGAGGTGTGCAGACCCGTGTTGTAGCGGACATACACGGGGGTGTAGCCCAGCGATTCAGACAGCAGTGTGCCGTGGTCAAACACCAAGCCGTCGTGCGGCACAGCCCACTGCAAATCGTTCATGCACAGGCCGTGGATAAGGACTACTATTTTGCCGCTGGCGTTTTGCACTGGCGCTTCAGACACTACTTTGCCTTGGCAGCGCAGTGTCATGGCTGTGGCCAGCGGATTCTGCGTGACAGCCAGTGTGTCGCCCAGCACGCCGTTGAGCGCAGCCAACACAGCAGCGCGTTCGTAGCTCTCGGGCGCGGCGGCATCGGCCAGTGCGAACAGCGGTTCGAGTTTACCCAGTGATGCGTCAAGCCCTTTGCCCACTAAGCCGGTAATGCCGCGCACGCTTTGGTAAATTAGGCCAGTGAGGCCACCGGTTTGGGGCGCTTTAGTATTCGCCGTTTTTGCGCCGCTCACCCCCATCGTGCCCCACACCGACTGGTGCACTCCCTCGGCCATGGTGGCCACGCCTTTGGTGGCTTGGGTGGCCAGTTGCGCTACGCCGCGCAGGTCGGAGGGGCGCAGGTGTTTGGCTAGGTCTTTGATCGTGTTTTTCATCTTTTTACTCACTTATTTGTAGCGGTATATGACCATATGACAGTGACATTCTGCTTTTTTATTCACAGATCGCAAGACAGGCGAGTTGGGGGTGGCGCCGCGCCCCCAATGCGGGGAGAACGCAAAGAGGGCGGGCGGGAAAGCCAACACGCCACTAGTTGTATTT
>JANOYR010000108.1:0-14798 GCA_031428975.1 Polaromonas sp.
CGCTGATGGGCGCGTTCAGCAGCTTTTCCACGGCCTCGCGTGTGGCAGCGGTGTCGGCCAATGCCGCTTGCGCGGCTACGCCAGCGGTTTTGCCGAATGTGAGGGCGTTGATGTCAGCTGCTCCGCCGTCTGGCGATATGCTGGCGCAGCCTGCCAGGGCAATGGCCACTGCTATGAGGGATGGTTTAAGTAGAAAATGCATAGATGTGCCTAGTGTTTGTGTGCGGATGCAGGCGAACGCGTGGTGGCGGGTGAGGCAATGCTTGGAGCAGCTAAGGCAGGGGTTGCCGCAGCGGAGGGTGCGGTTTTCGCGCTATCAGGCTTGGCGGGCATGGCTGGTTTGTCTATGCCGCTCTTGGCTGCCTTAGCCGCTTCTTGCTCTTCCCATTTCAAAATATCCACATGCCCGCGCAAAAATTTACCTACTTCATCGTTGGCATTGCGCCAGTTTTGCGTTTCTTTTTCAACGCCAAGCGATGTTTCTTTGAAGACTGATCGGTACACCACGGCGGGCACGGGCGCAGCAGGGTCGTTGGCTGAAGGCTGCGGCGCGGTGGGTGTGCTGGCCGCATGGACCATGCTTTTGGGGGGCATTTGCTGGGCAAATGCAGCTGCGCTGATGGCTAAAAAAGTAAAAATAATGCGTTGTTTCATATGGGTTTCCTAAAATTCTTGCCGCCACGGCAAGCCTGCGGGCAGGGCGAATCCAATAATCAGTGCTGCAAACGTCAAATTGCAGACGGACTACTGGCGTGAAAACTCAAAGAACGGGTGGTTTTGTCAGGGCGGACAGATCGGCGCTGGCCCACAGCGCAGGCGGCTGTGAGGCAAGCGTATGAGCGCGCACTTGCACCAAGAGGGGCGGCGGCTGGGGGAGGGAGGCAGTTAAGTGGCAAACTTGGCAGGCTGTGCAGGCATTGACCGCTGGTGTTTCTAGCGCAACGCTGTCGGTGGCGGCATCCATGCCATGGCAGGGATGGCCAGTGCCTGCTTGTGTCGCATTTTTTGAAGCATTTGAGGCAAATGTCAGCGTCATATGGTCATTGTTTGCTTCAATAATGGTAGCAATTTCACCAGTAGAACTAGCTGCATTGATGCTTTGCGCAAGCATACTGACCGCCATGGCATCGCCCATCCAGCCGCGCAGTGGCAGCAGGGCGATTAACAGGACAAATATGAAATGGCGCATACGTTAATGATAAACCGAATCGGTAAAAGTTCAAGTTGTATTCTAATAAGGCGTGTCTGAGACTCACGTTAAGTGCATTTCTAAGCGCTTTACATCATCAGCTAGCTGCTGGCGCATCACACTTAGAAAATGCCGCGCAGTGCCCGACATTACTTTGCCTGCTGGCAGCGCCAACATGCAGGAAAACTCCACAGCCAGCTCAAATTTGCGCACCAATAAGCCGCGCTCGGCGTAATCGAGTGCTGTAATCGGGTTTACCAAACCTACGCCAAGTCCGCGCAACGCCATTTCGCACACGCTGGCCGCGTAGGGCGTGTTTGCTGCCACGCGCAAACCTACGCCGCACGCCGCTATGGCCGATTCAAGGCGTCTGCGAGATGCATCTTCTGGATTAAGCGCCAGAAATGGCACTTCGCCCAATTGCGCTGCAGTGATGGTTTTAAAACGCGCCATCGGGTGGCCAAGGGGCATCACCACAACGCCTACAAATTGAGCAAATACCGAATGCTCTAGCCCTGCCAAGTCCAGCTCGTCAGCCAGCAGACCAAAATCTGAATGCCCAGAGGCTACTCGTTGGCGCACATCTTTGGAGCTGAGCACTTGCAAAGAAATTTGGGGCAAAGACCGCGCTAGTGACGTTGATTCGGCGTGCAAGCGCCCTAGTGCACGCGGCATAAAACCCAAGCCAAAGGCCGGATAACAGGCCAAATCAAGTTGGTTGAGCCCAAAATGCTGCAAAGTGTGCAGCTTATGCTCCACCGCGTCCATGCCCACAAATACACGCTCCACCTCAGCCATGAGCGCATGCGCTTCCGGTGTGGGCACTAAGCGGCCCCCTGTGCGCACAAATAAACCAAATCCTGCACTTGATTCAAGTCGCTGTATTGATTGGCTAACCGCAGGCTGGGTCACTTTGAGCAGGGCAGCGGCCTTGCGCGTGGAGCCCACTCGCATCACTGCTCTGAAGGTGTCAATTTCAACAAATCGCATATAAATATTTTTATCAAATGATAAGTATTTAAATTTTAAATTAATACTAAGCGGCAGATACTGCCGCTATTGAATCAAAAGTTGAAGTGAGATACTCATTGAAATCTGAAATAACCAGCCTCCCACAGGCATCAGGCTCCTCTAGGTCCATGCACCGGCATCCGCAGTTGTTGGGCTTGGCCTGTTTGCATTGCCAAGCGCTTTATCCCGTGGTGATGCGCCACGAGGGTTGCCCTGTATGTGCGGCGCAGGGCAGGTTTGTGAGCTTAGCGGCCAGCTACATGCGCTGTGCTGGGCAATACGAATACCAGCCTTATACCCTCCCATTTGGCTTAGGCGAAGGCGATACACCGCTGACTGATTGTGCGGCATTGGCTAAGCAGTTTGGCATTGCACGCTTGAGCATCAAAGACGAATCGAGCAACCCCACGGGTTCGCACAAAGACCGCATGTCGGCCATCGGCGTGACGCAGGCGCTCGACAGCGGCGCACATACTGTGGTGTTAGCCTCTTCTGGCAATGCGGCTATCTCGGCTGCCCGCTTCGCCCAAGCCGCAGGTTTGGCGTGCGAGGTGGCCGTCTATGCTGGTATGACGCAGCCCTATGTGGATGCACTGGATGCTTGTCGTGCTGTGCGGTTTGCATTCGAAGACAACGCAGCGCGCTGGTCGTTTGTGGCACAACGCGCTGCATTGTTGGGCTATTTTGCTTTAACAAATTACCATATGCCTGCGCTGGGCAGCGCCCCACTTGCTATCGAAGGCTACAAGCCAATTGCCTATGAGTGCTATACCAGTGGCTGCGTGCCAGAGCATGTGGTGGTGCCAACTGCGCGCGGTGATTTGGCGTGGGGTATTTTTGCTGGGTTTAAGGAATTATTACAAGCGGGCAAGATTGCCGTTTTGCCCAAAATTTGGGTGGTCGAGCCCTTCGCACGCCTATCTAAAGCACTGGCCGGTGCAGGTCTGCATGCCAGTTTTCAGGGACATACGGCGCAGTTTTCTACTGCAGGCACTACGGTGACATATTTACAGTGGCAGGCGGCTACAGCCTCTGGAGGTGGTGCCGTGGTGGTGCCTGATGCCCAAGCACACACTGCACGCCAGCAGCTGATGGCGCATGGCTACAGCGCAGAGCTGTGCGCGGGCGCAGCGCTGGCAGCAATAGCGCAGCTGCGCCTCACGCAAGCCCTGCAAGCCCATGCCCATGTGCTGCTGGTGCTCACAGCTAGCGCCCTGCGCGACCCCAGTTTTCCCGATCTCATTTAATTTTAGGAGTGCACAATGAATACTATCCAACGCCGTAGCCTGTTGACTGCAGGAGCAGGCAGCTTGCTGTTGAGCAGCCAATCAGTATGGGCGGCTTACCCAGACAAACCCATTAAATTGATCGTGCCGTGGGCGCCAGGCGGTAGCACCGATGCGATAGGCCGCGCACTGGCGCAACGCTTGAGTGAAACGCTGGGTCAGTCGGTGCTGGTGGAAAACAAGGCGGGCGCAGCAGGACAAATAGGCACCGATTTTGCCGCTAAATCTGCGCCCGATGGCTACACGCTTAGCATTGTGGAATTGCCGCATGCGATAGCCCCTGCGGTGGTCGCTAAATTACCCTATGACTTGCTGCGCGACTTCACACCCATCACTTTGATAGGTACTTCGCCTTTGATTTTGTTTGCAGGCACAGACAGTACCGACTACAAATCATTCTTACGCGCATCAGCAGCCGCTAAAAACGCCCCAGCCATTGCCCACAGTGGCTCGGGCACGGTGAGCCACCTTGCGGGTGAGATTTTTGCAGATAAAACCAAAATCAAATTCAATATGGTGCCCTACCGTGGCTCAGCCCCTGCGCTCACCGATGTGGCAGCTGGCTTAACCGCTGGCCACTTTGCCACCTTAGCCAGCGGTGCTGCGCTGCTATCAGCGGGCAAAATCAAAGCCTTGGCTGTGACAAGCCGCAGACGCATGGATGTGCCCGCGCTACGCGGCGTGCCTAGCCTAACTGAGCTGGGCATGAAAGATTTTGAAATCAACCAATGGTGGGCACTGGTAGCACCATCGACCACTCCAATAGATTTGCTCGAGCGCTTGCGTTTGGAGACGATAGCCGCCATGGCAAGTCCGAATGTACAAAGTCGTTTGTCAACACTGGGCGTTGATCTAAAAGGCTCAACTCGCAATGATTTGCGCAGCTTTATGCGTGCAGAGGCGCAGCGCTGGCAGGCGGTGGCCAAAGGCATTGGCCTGCAGCCACAGTAAATGAATTCTTGGGATTACACCAACGCCAGCATGGCCGCCGCCATGAGCACCATGCCCAAGTCTTCCACAATGGTAACTGTGCTCATGGGCAGCTTAAACACCGTGCCAAGACACGCGCACTGAATCTGTGTTTTGTTGCGCACTGCGCGCACCACGCCGATGGCTGAAAACCCCATGATCAGCACCGTGGCCCAGTTGGTCAACACGGGATTGAAGTTCGACAAATACGCCATACCCAAGGCCAGCTCTACAAATGGGTAAGCCAAGCCCCATCCATGCCAGCGGGCGGCCAGCAGGTCGTAGCCAGCGTAGGCATTGGCAAATGCGCGGATGTCCAAGAGCTTAAAAAACGAAAATACCAAAAAGAAGCCTGCCATAAAGTAACGCATGGTCTCGCCCGCTGTTACCGTGGCCAAGCCCATGCCCAGATGCATGGGCAAAGCCATCGGTTCGCCCATAGCCGCTGCGTGCAAGCCCACTTGCAGCAGCACGCTGCCCAGCAAAATGTAAGCGGCAATTAGCAGCAGTGGGTAATAGGTGTTTAGCCAGCTTAAAGAGCCATCTTTTGCTACTGTTTTTGAAGTGGTATTTGAGGGCGGGTATGCGGTATTGGGGTTTTTTTCTAAAATTTTATAATTGCCTATGGTATGTAAAGCGGTTTGCATAGCGGCCAGTGTGTGTGCGTCTGGCGCACGGCTAAGCACCATTTGCATGGGTTCTAGGCTTACCTGCACAGCGCTGTCAAAAGTTTGCAGCGCGGCGGTGGCTTTGCGCACGCATGCGCCGCAGTGCAGGCCAGACAACGCATACACGTGGGTTGTAGTGGGAGGCGTTTTCATACTGAATTTCCTTTGTGGGTATTTTGGAGTTTTTTTAAGTCCCCGCGCAGCTCGCGCAGAGCTTGTTGCAGCACCGACCAACCGCCAGACAGCGCCAAAATCGCCATCAAACCCGCCACCAGCAGGTCTGGCCACGCGCTGCCAACGCCCAGCACACCAGCGGCTGCACACAATACCGCGATATTGCCAATTGCGTCGTTGCGGGTGCAAAGCCAGACGCTGCGCATATTGGCATCGCCTTCGCGGTAGGCATACAACATGGCTGCCACACCGAGATTGACCAGCAATGCCAGCGTGCCCACCGCTCCCATCGTGAGCGCATCGGGCGCTGCGCCATATTGCCATGCCCACAGGGCTTTGGCCAAGACACCCAAGCCAAATGCCAGCATGCACAGGCTTTTAAACACCGCTGCGCGCGCACGCCATGTCACCACCATGCCCAACACCAACAAGGACAGTGCGTAATTGAAACCATCTCCCAAAAAGTCAATCGAGTCAGCCAACAAGGACACGGATCCTGAGGCTGCGCCTGCCACCATTTCTATGCCAAACATGGCAAAGTTAAGCAGCAAAGCGATCCACAAAATACGGCGGTAGCTTGGGCTGTTGTGCCCCGCGTCTGGGGAATGGGCGTGCTGGCAATGGGCGGGCATACGGGGCTTTCTGGATAAAAATGAATCTATGGCATGATTAGAAAGCTTAAAGTAACTTGAAGGTCAAGCATGGACACTGTAAATCCACAAGCCTCGTATGGGTATCGCATTGGCGCGGCGGCGCAGCGCAGCGGCATATCGGCAGCCAACATACGTTACTACGAAAAAGAAGGCCTGATTCCAGTGCGGGGCATGGGAGACAACCAATACCGCAGCTACAGCGATGCCGATATTGCCCAGCTGCGTTTTATCAGAAGGCTGCGCAGCTTGGACATGTCGCTTGATGAGGTGCGCAGCCTGCTGCATTTAGACCTGCGCAACAAGGCCGACTGCCAGACCGCACGGGACACCTTGGACGGGCATATTGCCCATGTGCAGGTCAGGCTAAAAGAATTAAGTGGACTAGAAAAAGAGCTCAACAGCCTGCGCCAGCGCTGCGACGGCACTGGCGTGCAGTGCCACATCATTGAGGCACTGCACCAGCAGGCCGATGCGGCCTTGACCGATATGCCGCTCAAGCGCGGGGCTTCGCATCTTTAGCAGCATGTCCATTGGGCTATCCAGCCTATTGGTCGGCAGCAGCAAGCGCAGCAGGTCTTTATCTATCGAACTTCGATGTAGCGGTAAACGCGGCTCAGCGACCATGGATTCAAGATGCCTTTTGACTCTTTGAAGCACTTGCCTGCTGATCGCGCATGTATGCAAACTCTGCCGACATAAAACGCTGCACTGCCATGACCGAAGAAAGCTCAGCCGTGCGCTTGTGGCACACCATATAAAGGTGGCCCACAAATGTGCGGTCAATGTCCAAGGGCAGAGCCCGCAGGGTATGAATTTGCGTGTAACGGTGCTGCACAGCGGGCATCAACATTGCACCCACACCCGCCCGGCAGGCGGCAAATTGCAAGTTGTAGTCGTCCGATGTAAATGCAGGCTTGAAGTCTGGAATAAGCGCATGCAAGGTCTTATTGGACCGAACCTCGTCATACGGTGGGGCCCAACAAATCCAGTCCAAATCTTTGGCGGTGTAGTGGGCAGGCAGGTCTTGCACATAACGCGCACTTGCATAGGCCTTGATGGGGACACTGATCTGGTCTAGGCAGATCAGGTCTGGGTCTTGCGGGGCCATGGTTCGCAGCGATATATCGGCTTCCCCGCGACCTAGGTTAAGCACTCGCACGGCTGACAATAGCTCTATGCGCAAGCCGGGGTGGGCACGGCGAATATCGGCCACCATGGGGGCCACAAAGTCATAGGCGGCAACGGGTGGGGCGGCGATGCGCACCTTGCCTTGCATGCCTTTTCCTTGTTGCACTGTGGCCTCGGCGGCCCATTCGGCCATGTGTTGGGCTGAGGGCAGCAGGCGCAGGCCCAGCGCAGTCAGGCTTACGCCTTGGCTGGCGCGGGTAAACAAGGGTTCGCCCAATTGGCTTTCCAGCGCAGCAATGCGGCGGCTCAAGGTGGCCTGCCCCAGCCGTAGCATGCGCGCGGCGGCGCTCAAGCTGCCTTGCTCGGCAACGCAAAGAAATAGACGCAAATCGTCCCACTGGGTGTTCATACGGGTTGTATCCATTCAAACGGTGAAGGTGCATGCATATCCAATTATGGATGATTACATCTGAAATTAGCCAATTGTCATTTGTTATTCGGATGGTAATAATACCGCCATCGTGGTCAACACCCTATTTTTTTTAACCAACTGGAGTACATATGAAACAAATCAAAACCATCATTTGCGCAGGCGTTGTGGCGGCATCGCTGGCCGCTTGCGGGGGCGGGGGTGGTTCAACCAGCAGCAATTTAGCAGGTTTTACCTCTGTGGTGTCTTTTGGGGACAGTCTGAGCGATGCGGGAACGTATGCGGTGGGCACGGTAGCCGCAGTGGGAGGTGGGCGCTACACGGTCAATTCAGGTGGGGCAACACCAACAAAAATCTGGCTCGATTTTTTGTCCGCACAGCTGGCCTTGCCAGCGCCCTGCGCAGCAGTCAAAGGGCTTGATGGTTTGGCTGCACAAGGTTTTTCTGTGCCGCCTACCAGCCAAGCCAATTGCACCAACTATGCCCAAGGCGGCTCGCGCGTGACGCATCCGATTGGGCCTAGCAACAAAAACATCCCTGCCAGTGCAGCGCTTGGCCAGCTCACCTACCCACTTACCACCCAAGTTGCAGACCACTTGGGGCGCAACGCTGGCGCATTCAACCCCAAGTCCTTGGTCACGGTCATGGCGGGTGGCAACGATATTTTTATACAAGGTGCTGTTGCCTCAGCCGCGGCTACTATGGCCACCACACCGACCGCCTCCAATATCGCTGCATTCACAGCGACGGCAACCAATATCGGTGGGTGGTCTTCAGCTGAGCAGGTAGCCGTATTGACAGCCACTTCTGCAACTGCTGGCCAAGCCGCTTTACAAGCAGGTTTGCTGGCCAATATGTCCAAGGCGGGTGCTGAGCAGGCCAATTTGGTCAAAACCCAAATCGTCACCAAGGGTGCTCAATATATACTGGTCATCAATTTGCCCAATGCCGGAGCGACACCCTTGGGATTCGCTGGTGGCTCGCAAACCGCTGCCCTTTTAACCGCCATGGCACAAGCTTTCAACCAAACACTCGCAAAAGGTTTGGCTGGTACTACAGGTGTCATAGTTGCTGATGCATTCACCGCCGGCACCGACCAGTACAATAATCCCAGTGCCTATGGCCTGAGCAATGTAACGATGCCTAGTTGCAAGACTGATTCGAGCAATATTCTTGGGGGTGGTGCTTTGGTGTGCAGCCCCAGCAATGTGATTGCTGGTGATATTTCTCGCTACGGTTTTGCCGACGATGCGCATCCTGCGCCATACGGTCACCAATTGCTCGCTCAATTCGCGGCCAAGGCGCTTGCTACTGCTGGTTGGCTTTAGGCAGCCCTAATGGATGTCAACATGATGCAACAACGACCCCTGAACCAACGCGATTCGCTCGATGATTTCCAGGCTCGCGCCATTACCCTGCAAGGAAAAACCAAAAAAGTGTATGTGGCTGGATCAGGTCCTGCTGTGGTGGTGATGACAGAAATGCCCGGAATTAGCCCACACGTAGCGCGCTTTGCCCGCTGGGTCAGAGATGCTGGTTTTACGGTGTACATGCCCCATCTGTTTGGTGACGATGGTGCTGTGCCCAACGCGCTGAGCACCGTCACTGCGCTTGCGCGGGCCTGTATCGGGGCAGAATTTCGTGTATTCTCTGCCAATGCCTCCAGCCCAGTAACCCAATGGTTGCGTGCCTTGGCGGCCTTGGCGCATTCTGAGTGTGGCGGTAAGGGGGTGGGAGCCATTGGCATGTGTTTTACCGGTAACTTTGCACTGAGCATGATGCTGGAAAAATCCGTAATCGCACCTGTTTTGATGCAGCCCTCACTGCCCCTTCAAGATGCGGCTGGGCTGCATATTTCGCCCGAAGAGTTGGCCACGGTCAAAGCCCGCATGCAAGCGCAGGATTTGACCGTTCTCGCCTACCGCTTTGCGGGCGATAAGTTTTGCAAGGCAGAGCGTTTTGCAGCGTATGAAAAGGCTTTGGGGAACAGTTTTTGCCCACGTGTATTGCCAGACAGCGCCGCAAACCCCGATACCCCTATGTCCAACCCGCACAGCGTGGTAACACTGCATTTGATTGACGAGGAGGGCGAGCCTACCCGGGCTGCACGGGACGAGATATTGGGGTTCTTTAAGCTACGCCTGAACGCTTGATTTGAGTTATGCGTCACATCTTGCAATACCATAAGTGCTCTTGTGAAACAGTAGCAATAGCGAAGCGCACCAGTCTTTCATCGCTTGGAATGGTGTCCTACTTTTGAGCGATGTTTGCGGCAACTGGTAATTCCATACCCCGGTTTTGCATCACCGTGCGCAGGCGGTCGGGGTAATCGGTGATGATGCCGTTTACCCCCCAGTCCATCAGGCGCTGCATGTCGGCAGGGGCGTTTACGGTCCAAGGAATCACAGGCAGGCCTAGGCTTTGGCTGGTTTTCACCAAGGCTTCGGTCACGTCCATGAAGTGGGGCGACCACAGGTCACCGCCAGCGGCTTTCACCATATGCGGCATGCTGGTGTGGTCGGCCAGTTTGAATCCTGCCGTCCACACGCTCGCTTGCGTGGGGTTGGCTCCATTGCTGATGGTGTCGCCACCCGGGCGCTGGGCGCTTAAATACACGGTGTGGATGCGGGTGGCCACCTTTCTGGGCTGCAGCACTTGGTTGGTAACGGCTTTTGCATTGGCCGCTTGCACCAAGCGCAGGGTGCGCCAGTCAAAACTTTGCACCGTGGTGCGGTGCGCCATGCCATGCTGGGCTATGACGCTAAGCAGCGCCGCCACCATGCGCTCGGGCGAGGCAGTTTGCTCAGGCAATCCGGGGTGTAGCTTGGTTTCAATATTAAAGCGCACGCTGCCCACATGGCGCTGCTTGACCAGCTCAAACAGTGCGGCCAGTGTGGGAATGCACTGGCCGTCTACAGGCGTTTGCTGCGCGTAGCTGGCCGCATAGGCGCTGGCGGGGTTGATGCGGCCCACGTCGTAGCTTTGCAGCTGGGCAAGGCTCAGCGATGCAATGGTGGGAGTTTGCGTGATCCACGCGCCGCTGGCATCGCGGACGAGAGCCGGATTAAGCGTGCGGTCATGGCTGATAACAACCACGCCGTCAAGCGTGAGGCCAATGTCCAGCTCTAACGTGGTCACGCCAAGGTCCAGCGCTTTGTTGAAGGCAGCCAATGTGTTCTCTGGCGCTAAGCCGCGTGCGCCGCGGTGTCCTTGCAGGTCAAAAGCGGCGCTGGTTTGCGCGCCGGCCATGGCGGCGCTCAGGGCCATAACTAGGCTAAGCAAGAAGCGTTGCATGTGTAACTCCTTTTGAAATGCCAAACGGCATGCCGAGCCTAGCAGACTTCAGTGAAAAAGCCGTTTCAAACCCAGCCATTGTTGCGACACCAGGCCCTGCCCATAGTCTTTGCCTTGTTCCACTTGGTCGCGCACGCCTGTGGCATCAAAGCGTTTTTCATAGTTGGCCGTTCTAAAAAGTGTGTCCCACCAAGGTAATAAAACTCCAAAGTTATGCCCACCGAGGACTCTAGAAGGCGACTCATGCCCAATCCCCACCGCGTGGTGCAGGCGGTGAAAGCGCGGGCTGACCCACAGGCGCTCGCCCCAGTAGCCAAACCACACTTTGATATTGGCGTGCTGGAAGCTTTCTGACAATTGGGTAACCGCCACAATGGCCATGAACTGGCCCGGCGCTACGCCGATTAGCTGGGCGGCCAGCACCAAGAGGCTGTCGCGCAGCAGGTCGTCTAGCAAGTGGTTGCGGTTGTCGCTCCATGCGGTCATTTGGCGCTGTGCATGGTGCAGGCTGTGCAGCTGCCACCACCAGTTAAAGTGGTGTTGGGCGCGGTGCATCCAGTAGTCCACAAAGTCAAAAGCAAGCAAATACACCACAAAACTCAGCAGCGCCCACTGGCTGATGCCCAAGGCCGCATCCAGCTGGAAACCACTGATCCCATGCCCGCGCAAAAAGCCAAACAATTCGTCAAACCACGGATCAACTGCAAAGAAAAGCCCCAAACGGAAAAGCCCCAAGCGGTGAATCAGGGTGTACAAAATATCAGTACGCACGGTGGCGCGGTCGGTCAGGGGTTCCACAGGCCGCCAGCGCTGCAGCGGCACAAACACGCAGGCAATCACCATGATTTGCAGCAGGCCAACCAGCAACCAGCCCGTAGCGGTGAAGCCGACTTCTACAATGCCGCCCATGTCCATGGCGTACATCAGGGGCTGCACCGCTGTTTCAAATATGAACTGCTGGGCGCTGGCAAAGGTGTCAGTCAAAAAAGTAAACATGGTTTAAGACCTTGGTTTGGATGCTGCCTGTTGCGCAATCCAGCCGGTGTAGTGGGGGTGTGTGCGCAGCGTAGCAAAGCACAGACCGCGGGCCTTGAGCCCCATAATCAATGGCTCAAGCACCTCGGGTGCCCAGGGCTCCTTGCGCGACCAAATGCCCAAATGCGCCATCAAAATATCGCCAGACTGGATGTTTTGGAGGGCTTTTTTGAGCAACAAGCCATTGGGGTGGCTGTCGCTGGGCAACTCGTCCCCTAAAAATCCCGCATCTGCCCAGCCTACATGCTGGTAGCCACAGCTTTTGGCCGCAGCGAGCAATTTGGCCGAAGTTTTGCCGCCCGGAGCGCGGTACAGGGGCAGGGCGCTTTTGCCGGTGTATTGCTCGATTTGGTTGCGGGCTTGGTCAATATTGGCGCAATATTGCGCGGTATCCCATACAAAGCGCTGGCCAGAGCGCGGGCCCGCACTGGGCGAGACCACAAAACGCTGGCTGCTGCCCAGTGGCTTTTCAGCGTTGCCCACATCGGCCTTCCAGTAGGTGTGGTCAAAGGTGTGGGAGGCAAATTCGTGGCCTTCTTTGCCCCGCTCTGCCCAGAAACTACCCCAACTTGTACCGAGACTCATGCCACCGTCTTTGGTTGCTTCATTGGCCACAAAAAAAGTGGCTTTGACTTGGTGTTTGTTGAGAATTTGCGCCATCAAGGGCGCTACTTGCATGTGGCCAGTGTCGAGTGTGAGGTAGACGGGCTTGGGGCAAGTATTTAAGGTATTTTGTGCCAATGTCGCGGTACTGGCGACGTATGCTGCTATAAAAAATAAAGCAAGTTTACTGGCGATTTGCATGCTCAAGCGTCCATACACCATGGGGGGAGCGTCCTACGTTGATGTGGCGAAGCGGCTTTTTGCCTTCCAGGTCAACCACGGTGAGGCGTTTGGCCCAACGTGCGGTGACATACAGTGATTTTCCGTCAGCCGAGACTTCCATGCAATCGGGGCCGCCGGGCACGTTGAAGGTGGACACTACAGCCAGCGTTTGCAGGTCAATTTTTGAAATGGTATTGGCTACACGGTTGCTGACCAAGACATGGCGTTTGTCACCCAGCGCCCGAAAAGCGTGCGCGCCTTCGCCTGTTTTAATCGTTTTGTGCAATTTGGGTTCTTTGCCCGACACATCAAACACCTGCACGCTGTCGGAGGCGGTGAGCCCCACCAACATGAAGCGGTCATCTTGCGCCCCAAATATATCGGCAGGCATTTTGCCGGTAGCCGTGCGCCAGCGCACCGTTTGCGTGGCCAAATCAATGGCAATCAGCTCGTCGCTGTCTTGCATGGTGGAATAGACCGTGGTGGATTTTGCATCAATATAAAGATGGCTGGGCGTTTTGGCCGTCACAATGCGCTTGGCCAGCGTCAGCTCTTTGCCGTCCCACTTGTAAATATCCACATGGTTGAGGCGGTTGGCCGCCGTCACAAACCAGCGCATATCGGGCGAAAAGCGCAGATGGTAGGGATCCAAAATGCCTTTGATGGTGCGCTGCACAGCGGCATTTTGCGGGTCTAAAAACGTCAACGAATCACCCCCCGCGTTGGCCACAATGAGTGATTTTGTATCGGGCGTGAGGTACAGGTGGTGCGGCTCTTTGCCCGTGGAGATGCGGGTTTTCTCCGTCCAAGTGAGCGGGTCAATCACGCTGATGGAGGCGTCTAGCGAATTTAAAACTATGACTGGAGGCGCAGCTACAGCGGCTTTGGCAGCGCTGGCAACATTGGCAGGCACTTTAATTGCTACACTTTGCGTAGCAGACTGTGACCATATGACGGTGACATTGGCCAAAAAAGCTATAAAAACGAGGAAATAGACAAGCAAACGGTTCAAAATAAAGCACCCAGCAAAATCGGCCCCCGGTTTTCAGCTGAAAACCGATTTTCGGGCAACCCCTGAGTGTACCCGCTGTGGCATGGCCTCTCAGAGGCGAAAGGAATGTGCGCTTGGCGTGTTTCAGGCGTTGGTTTGGCAAATCCGGCATTGGGCACTGTGCGTGCGACCACCTCGGCGCATGGGTTGGACATCTCCGCGGCTGTCCTCCGGCCTCGTGGCCTCCCCCTTTATGCCGCTGCGACGTCCAACCCAAGCGCCGAGGCGGTTGAAAGGGGGTTTTTGGGACAAGACGAAGGCATTGCTTGTCTGTGCGACATCCTCTGCATGTGAAGGCAGTGCGCTACCAAAATCTCAAGCGCAGGACGGTGGTGCTACTTCAGCGCAGCGGCATCAAGGAGGAGGCCTCGAGGCCGGGGGACAGCCGCGGAGCTGAAGTAGCGCCGCCGTCCAGTGCCAGTACAAAACATGGACAGTGCCGCCAAGCCTCAACAAACGCCCAGCCGAGTTTTCAATCCCGCAACGACGACAAAAACTGCTGCAATTCTGGCGTTTGGGGGTTGCCAAACAGGCTGGCGGGTGGACCCGATTCATGCACACGGCCTTGGTGCATGAAGATCACGCGCTGGCTCACCTTGCGGGCAAAGGCCATTTCGTGGGTGACCAACACCAAAGTCATGCCTTCCTTGGCTAGGCTTTCCACCACACGCAGCACCTCGCCCACCAGCTCAGGGTCAAGCGCACTGGTGATTTCGTCACACAGCAACACCGCGGGCTCCATAGCCAGTGCGCGGGCGATGGCCACGCGCTGCTGCTGGCCGCCCGAGAGTTGGTCGGGCATGGCATCGTATTTTTCGGCCAAGCCCACGCGGTCTAGCAGCTTGCGGGCCTGGGCGTCTAACGCAGCGGGCGCTGTGTGCTTGACCAAATGCGGCGCAAGCATGATGTTTTTACCCACACTCAGGTGCGGAAACAGGTTAAAACTTTGAAAAATCATGCCCACTTTTTGGCGCAGCGCGCGCATGGCCTGCGCATTGTCATGTACAAGCGCCAGGCCGTCCACCGTGAGCGTGCCCGCCTGAAAAGTCTCCAGCCCATTGATGCAGCGCAGCAAGGTGCTTTTG
>JANOYR010000109.1:0-1634 GCA_031428975.1 Polaromonas sp.
GTCACATGGGCACCAAACTCTAGCGTCGCCTTCTCTGCCAGCGCACCCCAACCACAACCGATTTCTAATATGCGGTCTCCCGCTTTGGCCTGCACCATGCGCAAGGCACGGCGGACTTTGGCATGCTGTGCGCTAGAGAGGTCTTGCGCCATGTCGCCGCCAAACATGGCTGACGAATAATTCATCGTGCCATCGAGCCACAGCGCATAAAACGCATTGCCTAAATCGTAATGGGCATGGATATTTTTTTTGCTGTTGGCTTTGCTGTTGCGGTTGAGTAAATGTTTGACACGGTAAACCAGCCTGCCCAGCCAAGTGCCGTAAATCACGTCTTCAATTTCTTGGCGGTTGCGGACAAACAAGCTCAGCAAAGCAGTTAAATCTGGTGTGGTCCAGTCGCCTGCAATGTAGCTTTCGGCAAAGCCTATATCGCCCGACTTCAGCGCGGCAGCGCAGACATTCCAGTTGCGCAAAATCAGGCTGGCATGCACGTCACCAGCTGGAGTATTGGCGTGGTGTGCACCAAACCGCTGGGTTTGCCCATCCGGCGTGGTCAAGGTCAAGACTCCATGCTTGAGCTGCCCCAACAAGCGCAACATGGTGCGGGCGGCTGCGGGTGGTGTCAGCGGTTTTGAGTGGGAAGGCGAAGTCGCGGTGGCCGTCATCGTGTGGTCCAAAGTGCTGGGGGATCGGGTTTTTTAACAAATGGCACGCGTTTGCACCACAGCTTGAGCGCTTGCCAGTGGATACGCAACACAACACCCAGTGTCATGGCTCCATAGGTGAATATGGCTTTGCGGACCGTGCTTGGCGTCAAGCGCTCTAAAGTGCCACTGACACTGGTTTGCAGCAAGGCGCCAGCATCGTCGTAGTCAATTCGTGCAACTGTTTGCCCTTGGTGACTCGCGCCCTGCGGCGCTTGGGTGCGCATAAACCGAAAGCGGTAGCGTCCCCGTGTTTGGCAAAAGGGCGAGACATGGAATACTTTTTCTGTGGACAGCTCTTGGCCGTATTGCGGGGTATCGAGCACATAGCAATGTCGCTCGCCAAAGGTGTTATTGACCTCAACCACAATCGCCCGCAAACTGCCGTCCTCTCGGTGGCAATACCAAAAACTCACAGGCTTGAAGGTGTGGCCCAACACGCGGGGGTAGCAATGCAACCATGCCTCGCCTGTGGCATCGCTGATGCCCTGCTCTTGCAACAAACCATCTAGCCAAACAAGGGCATTGTCGCCCCCCTTGCCGTGGTCGTGGTCATAAAAACTCAGCAGTCCAAAACGGTTGTGTGGCAGTAGCCCTGCACCCACCGTTTGCATACTGCGCATGGGCAGCATCAAAAAATAGCCTGCATAGGCAAAGGCATGGCGCACTGGCTGCAAGCGCGTGTGCCTCACTTGGCCAAAACCGATCAAAGGCTGTGCGTGCGGCAGCGCGCTACTGGTCGTGTTCACGCGCCAGCCTCCATTCGCGCAAGCAATGCCTGCGCCGCGGCCACGCCAGACTTGAGCCCATCTTCATGAAAACCATAGCCCGTCCATGCACCAGCATAATAAACATGACCCTTGCCTTGTAAATCAGGCACCAAGGCCTGCGCTGCAATTGCTGCCGCGTCAAACACGGGGTGCGCATAAT
>JANOYR010000110.1:0-8344 GCA_031428975.1 Polaromonas sp.
CCATCACTCCACCCGCTCCACCCCATTAGGCTTAAACCCAAAATCAGCCGCCTTACCCTTACGCGCCCGCAAAGCGCGGGCATTGTTCAAGCTGCGGATTTCTAGCGTTTCTTCGCGCTCTTTGCCGCCTCGGCCTATGCCGGTGATGCTGACGCTGCGGCTGTAGGCTGCTGCGCCTGCTAGGCTGTCTTTGTCTTCTAAGTCCATCAAGATCAGGCCGCGGCCGCCGTTGGCTTGCACTTTAAGCTCGGTGATGTCAAAGGTGAGGAATCGCCCGCCTACTGAGGCACAGGCCACGTGGGTGGCGGCTACTGTTTTGGCAGCAATGGTGACATCGGAATTTTTCACCTGCATGTCTAGCGGTGATGGGCGCAGAATAGCTTCGCCTTCGGTCACAGTGAAAAATGCTTTGCCTGCTTTGGGGCGGCTGGTCATGTGGTCTACACTGGCGATGAAGCCGTAGCCGCCGGAGGCGCTGAGCAGCAGCTGGGCGCTGGCAGGACCTGCAAAATAATGGACGATTTTGGTGCCCGATTCGAGCTCTATGAGCGTGGTCACGGGCTGGCCGTCGCCCCGCGCACCGGGCAATAGCGACACCGCTACCGAATACACGCGGCCTGCTGTGCCCTTGGGGCTGCCAAAAATCAAGAGTGTGTCCACCGAGCGGCATTCAAACGTGCCGTACAGGCCATCGCCCGCCTTAAAGGCAAAGCTGGCCGCGTCGTGCCCATGCCCCGTGCGGGCACGCACCCAGCCACCCAAGCTCACCACCACGGTGACGGGTTCGTCCACCACTTTCACCTCTAGCGTGGTTTTTTTCTCGGCCTGAATCAGGGTGCGGCGCGGGTCTTTGGCGGGGTCGCCGTATTGTTTGGCGTCTGCCTCAATTTCCTTCACCATCAGGCGGCGCAGGGCGCTGGGGTTACCCAAAATCTCTTCTAAGCTGCCCTGCTCCCTGCGCAGCTCAGCCAATTCTTGCTCAATTTTGATGGCCTCCAGCCTTGCGAGCTGGCGCAGGCGGATTTCTAAAATGTCTTCGGCTTGGCGGTCGGTCAGGTTAAAACGCGCCATCAGCGCGGCCTTGGGCTCGTCGCTTTGGCGAATGATGGCAATCACCTCGTCAATATTGAGCAAGACCAGCTGGCGGCCTTCCAAAATATGGATGCGGTCTAGCACTTTGTTGAGGCGGTGGCGCGAGCGCCGCTCAATGGTGGTTTGGCGAAACTCAATCCACTCGGTAATCATCAGCCGCAGCGACTTTTGCGTGGGCCTGCCGTCAATGCCGATCATGGTCAGGTTAATCGGCGAAGTGGTCTCTAGGCTGGTGTGGGCCAGCAGCGCGGTAATCAGCTCTTGCTGCTCAATGCGGCTGGTTTTGGGCTCGAATACGAGGCGCACCAGCGCATCTTTGTTGCTCTCGTCCCGCGCCACGTCCAAGAGCGCCAGCATGCTGGCTTTGAGCTGGGTTTGGTCTTGGCTGAGGGTTTTTTTACCCGCCTTGACCTTGGGGTTGGTGATTTCCTCTACCTCTTGCAGCACCATGGCGGTGCTGGTGCCCGGCGGCAGCTCGGTCACCACCAGCTGCCATTGGCCACGGGCGAGCTCTTCAATTTTCCAGCGGGCGCGCACCTTGAGTGAGCCCCTGCCTGTGCGGTAGGCATCGGCGATGTCGCTGGCGCTGCTGATGATTTGGCCGCCAGCGGGATAGTCGGGCCCGGGCACGATGCCGAATAATTCGTCGTCGCCCAGCTTGGGGTTTTTAATCAAGGCCACGCAGGCATCGGCGATTTCGCGCAGGTTGTGGCTGGGGATTTCGGTGGCCAAGCCCACTGCGATGCCGCTGGCGCCGTTGAGCAAATTAAAAGGCAGGCGGGCGGGCAGCTGCTTGGGCTCTTCGGTGGAGCCGTCGTAATTAGGCATAAAGTCCACCGTGCCCATGTCGATTTCGTCCATCAGCAGGCTGGTGATGCGCGACAGCCGCGCTTCGGTGTAGCGCATGGCGGCAGCGCCGTCGCCGTCTCGGCTGCCAAAATTGCCCTGCCCGTCAATCAGCGGGTAGCGCTGCGAAAAGTCTTGCGCCATGCGCACCAAGGCGGCATACGCGGCTTGGTCGCCATGGGGGTGGAAGCGGCCCAATACGTCGCCCACCACGCGGGCAGACTTGACCGGTTTAGCCCCCGATGCCCCATTGGCTCCGCCAAAGGCCAAGCCCATGCGGGCCATGCTGTACAAAATGCGCCGCTGTACCGGTTTTTGGCCGTCGCACACATCGGGCAAGGCGCGGCCTTTGACCACGCTTAGGGCGTACTCAAGGTAGGCGCGTTGGGCATAGCTGGCTAGGTCTAGGCTGTCGCCACTGTCGCCGCTGGGCAAGTCTAGGGAGGGTTGTTCGATCATGGGTTAATACAAGGTTGCAAAGGGTAATTGGCACTCAGCCGGCTTAGCGGGTCCGGTTATGGGACGAATTGCTAGGTTGAATCAGGTGTATGGCTTTGTCGCTGTTTTTGCTCTTATCTAGCTTTTGAAGCAAATCTGCAATCACCAAGTTTGGCTGCAAAGATTTGCCCGCAATCGGCATGGCCACAATATTGAATTGCAGAGATTGCCCTTCAGGATTAGCCACTTGTAGCCGCAGGCCGTGGCTCACAATTTTGGTAGCCAGAGAATTGATATCCATACCCAATTCCACACCGTCGATCAAGGCTGCAAAGTGGTGGTCTGAAATGCGTGCCACCATGTCGTGAGTGCGGGTGCAACTGCGCAAGATACGTGCAACCCACAGGAGGCCTAATTCGTTGTTATACGCGCCCATTGATTGCGAAAATTCAGTCAGATTTTTAGCGCGTAATACCAAAATGCCACTGGTGTAGGACAGCGTTTCGGAGCGTGTGCTGACTCTGTCTAGGGCGGCCAAAAATTCGCTACGCAGCGACAAGCCGGTGAGTGGATCGTGGGTGAGCACTTGTTGTGATTTAAGCCGCTCAAGGCTGAGCAAGCGGCTTCGCCAAACCAGCGCTAAATAACTGGTAACCATGAAAAGCATCAGATTTAATGCAGACCAAGCCAACAAAGACGCGGCATTAAAACCCAATACGCCAATATCAGAGGCAAATTTACCCACCCAAGCGAACCACAGCATGAGTTGCCCCCCTGCAAGCCAAGCCACCCAAGGCCTGCCTTGATGCCAGTTTCGCTGAAAATACCATACGCCGTATATGACCCACACACAGGTGTAAACAGCTGCGCTTGCAAGCCCCCAGTCATAGATAAGTGCCATAGACACTGGCACACTGCTGGCGCTCAGGCCTGCTAACAATTGTGCCGGGCGCTTAGAACCGCCAGATTGGCCTAAAACCAAGAGTGGGAGCAACATGGACACGGCCAGTGCTGTTGTGTAGAAAAGCTTACTAAGCCACTGCATGAGATTGGTGTCTTGTGCATGCAGCATATTGGTGCTGCCCAATACAACATACGCCAAACTCAACGCTCCCATCAGTGAAAGGGCATAAAGTGATCGCTCGCAGTAAGCCTTGCCAATCAGCAATGACAACAGCACCAACAAGGCAATACAGCCAGTCATAGAGCCGAGTGCTGCCGAGTAATAATCAATTTGTACCATTTAAATCTGTCTTGAATTATCTGGAAACTAGGTTCTGACCGGCTGCGCCAACGGGTGCTATGGGGCTGCTTGGTATTGGGGTATTTAACACAGGGCTGCCCAACGGAGCCACCATATTTCCACGCCCTGCAGCGCCACCCACCGGCAACTCCATGCGGATACGGTTGGGCGCAACTGGGGCAGGCACTGGCTCAGGCGCTTTGGCCACCAGTTTAGGCGGCTTCAAATAGGCATAAAGCTGCATCACCGTAGCTACGTAATTTTGGGTTTCTTTGTAGGGCGGAATTTTATTGCCATTGCGCTGCACAGCGCCCTCGCCCGCGTTGTAAGCGGCAACTGCTAGCTCTAGCCTGCCAGGAAACATTTTGATCAAATCGCGCATGTAGCGGCTGCCCGCCGTGATGTTGGTTTTGGGGTCGGTGAGTTTTTTGGCCAATGGCTGTTTGGCATCGTCTTTCACCCCATAGCGCTGCGCGGTAGCGGGCATGAGCTGCATCAGACCCACGGCACCCTTGGGCGAGACCGCCGCAGGGTCAAAGCCCGATTCGGTGGCGATCATGGCTTTGAGCAACTCGTAATCGATCTGGGTTGCCGCAGATGCCTCGCGCAGCAGGTGGCGCACGGCTTTGTAATTGGTAGAAATCTCAAAAAATGCCACCAGTTTGGGCGGTGCGCTGACGGGTGTGGCGGCGCGGCTGCTTGCCGCGTCAGAATGCATGGGCGCAATAGCCACCGATGCGAGCGGGCTGACCCCATCCTTGGTGTCAAATACCTGCCCACCCTTAAAAAACATCACATAGCGCTCGTCCACCCGCTCGGCAGCAAAATGCGCCACGCCACGTTCGTCGACATAGCCCCACACATCTGCTAAGGCGCTGCTGGCGCTGAATATGCAGGCAATTGCCGCTATAAAAAGCTTCATTAACTCACTTTTTAATAGCACACTATGACCATATGACTGTGACAATGGTCTAAAAAACCTTAAACAACAGAATGCAACGCTTTTCACCGAGGCATCTCCAGTCCAGCGGCTCGGCGCTGCTCAAATTCGGCCTTGAGCATGCTCAGCACCACCAAATCGTCGTAGTCAGTGCCCCCCTTGTGCCCCAAGCGCACGGCTTGGCGCAATGTGCCTTCCAAGACAAAAGCCTCGCTTTCATACAGCGCTTTGGCACGCAGATTGCGCCCTTTGACATCCAACCAAAAGCGGTGTGCCCCAAGGTCGTCAAACGCCACGCGCTTGGCCACGCGCAGTGCCGCGCGGCCAAAACCCTGCGCTTTGTCTGCCACCACCATGCGCTTGAGCTCTATGGATCCATGCTGGCTGCGGCAACCGATGACGATTAAAAAACCGACAGGGTCAAGCCCTTCGCCGCCTTCGATGATGAAATGCCGAAAATCCGGAAACCGAATAGCCGCCTCGTGTTGGGTGCGCTCCCAAGGCGTAATAAACGGTAAATTGACCTCGTCTTGCTCCAAAGACACGACGTAAGCCAGGTCACTTTGCATGGTGGGCCTGAGCCTTATTCTGCTGGTCATGGTATATGGTTGTTCAAGGATTTAATACCGGGCTGCCGGACGCAGAGGACGCAAAAGTTTCGCAGAGGACGCAAAAGAATACCGGAAGAATACCGAAGGAAGTTTCTGATATGTAATGAATGCACGAAATTGAAGACTTAAATTACAAATTTCCAAAACAATAAATACTACTAATTCAATAGCAATATATGACCATATAACGACGACATTGACAATATTTACTTTAAATAAATCAATTGGATTATCTTTTGGTATTGCTTTTGCGTCCTCTGCGTAACTTTTGCGTCCTCTGCGTCCGGCAGTCCAGTTTTCAGATCCAAACCCCGTCATACATCCACCTCCACAGCATCCCCATGCAGCTCCATCAGCTCGCGCCGCGCCGCTGCTTCGCCTTTGCCCATCAGCTGGGTGAAGCGTGCTTCGGTTTGGGCAAAATCGGTGTTGCCGAATTTCACGGGCAAGAGGCGGCGGGTGTCGGGGTTGAGGGTGGTGTCCCACAGCTGCTCGGCATTCATCTCGCCCAAGCCTTTGAAACGGCTGATGCTCCATTTGGCTTCCCCCACGCCTTCTTTGCGCAGCTTGTCCAATATGGCGGTGAGCTCGCCTTCGTCAAGCGCATAGGCTTTGCTGGCAGGCTTTTTGCCACGGGCGGGCGCGTCTACGCGGTACAAAGGGGGGCGGGCCACATACACATTGCCCGAGTCAATCAACTTGGGGAAATGCTTGAAAAACAGCGTAAGCAAAAGCACTTGGATGTGCGAGCCATCCACATCGGCATCGCTCAAAATACAAATTTTGCCGTAGCGTAGGCCACTTAAATCGGGTGTGTCATTAGGCCCATGCGGGTCCACGCCAATGGCCACGCTGATGTCGTGGATTTCGGTGTTGGCAAACAGGCGGTCGCGCTCCACCTCCCAAGTGTTGAGCACCTTGCCGCGCAGCGGCAGGATGGCCTGCGACTCTTTGTCTCGACCCATTTTGGCGCTGCCTCCGGCCGAGTCGCCCTCGACCAAAAACACTTCGTTGTGGGCTAAATCTTTGCTCTCGCAGTCAGTCAGCTTACCCGGCAACACCGCCACGCCCGAGCCTTTGCGCTTTTCCACCTTTTGGCCTGCGCGCTGGCGGGTTTGGGCGGCTTTAATGGCCAGTTCGGCCAGCTTTTTGCCGTATTCCACATGCTGGTTAAGCCACAGCTCCAGCGCGGGGCGGCTAAAGCTGCTCACCAGCCGCACCGCGTCGCGCGAGTTGAGCCGCTCTTTGATCTGGCCTTGAAACTGCGGGTCGAGCACCTTGGCGCTCAGCACATAGCTGGCGCGTGCAAACACGTCTTCGGGCAACAATTTGACGCCCTTGGGCAGCAATGAATGCAGTTCAATGAAGCTTTTCACCGCGGTAAACAAGCCGTCGCGCAGGCCGCTGTCGTGCGTGCCACCTGCGGTGGTGGGGATTAAATTGACATAGCTCTCGCGCACTATTGCGCCTTCTTCGGTGAATGCCAAGCACCACGCTGCGCCCTCGCCTTCGGCAAAGGTTTCGTCCGTGGTGGCGTAGCCGTCGCCCTCAAACAGGGGAATCACGGTATCCACTGTGAGCGCCTGCTCCAAATAGTCGCGCAGGCCGCCTTTGTATTGCCAGGTTTGCGTGTCCTTGGTTTTCTCATTCACCAGCGTCACCGTCACACCAGGCATCAGCACGGCTTTGCTGCGCAGCAAATGCGTGAGTTCAGCAATGGGGATGACCGACGACTCAAAATACTTGGGGTCTGGCCAAGCGCGCACGGTGGTGCCTTGTTTGCGGTCGCCCTCAGCCGCTTTGCGCAGATGCAGTTTTTCCACCACGTCGCCGCCTTCAAACACCAGCTTAGCGACCATGCCTTCGCGGTAGCTGGTGGCCTCTAGCCGCTTACCCAGCGCATTGGACACGCTCACGCCCACGCCGTGCAGCCCGCCCGAAAAGCTATATGCCCCGCCCTTGCCTTTGTCAAACTTGCCGCCCGCGTGTAGGCGGGTGAACACCAGCTCAATCACCGGCGCTTTCTCCTCGGGGTGCATGCCAAAGGGAATGCCCCGCCCGTCGTCTTCCACTGTCACCGAGCCGTCGGTGTGCAATATAACTTTGATCTTTTTGCCAAAACCCGCCAGCGCCTCGTCGGCCGAATTGTCCAGCACCTCTTGGATGATGTGCAGCGGATTGTCGGTGCGGGTGTACATGCCCGGTCGCTGCTTGACGGGTTCGAGCCCCTTCAAAACGCGGATCGAGCCTTCAGAATAGGTAGTAGAAATTTTGCTGTTGTCAGATGTTGCCATGGGGGGATTGTAGAGGGGAACGAGTGAGTGCTGGATACAAAAACAGCTTTATGAATTGTAGCGATTTCTCCACTTGCGCAACGACTGCGGCACCAAGGCTCAAAAGACTCGAAGCAGGATCAGCGCTTGCACAGCAACAGCAACAGCAACAGCAACAGCAACAGCAACAGCAACAGCAACAGCAACAGCAAAGGCTAAAATACAAAACACTACTTTGAAAGCCCCGCCATGCTGCGCCGCCACACCCTACTTGGATTTTTAGCTGCTACCACGTTGATAGCTACTAACGCCCAAACCACGCTGACATCTGCTCCAAAAACCTTGAAGTTGCTGATTCAGATGAGCGATGCAGAGCCTGCGCGCTGGAATTTGGCCTTGAACAATGCTAAAAACACCCAAGACGAGCTGGGCGCAGGCCATATTGAAATTGAAATCGTGGCCTATGGTCCTGGCATTGGCATGCTGAAGCTCGACAGCGTGGTCAATTCGCGCTTGGCTGACGCCGCCAAAGCCGGCGTGAAAATAGTGGCCTGCGAAAACACCATGCGCAACCAAAAACTCACCAAAGCAGACATGCACCCCAGCGCCAGCTTTGTGGCCTCAGGCGTGGTGGAGCTGGTGCGCAAGCAGAGTGAAGGTTGGGCTTATATTCGTCCGTAACTTCGTCCATGATTTCAGGCCATCGATTGCCAACTTGCTTCTATAATCAAGCCCTGTAAGCGGGTGTCGTTCAATGGCAGGACTCTTGCTTCCCAAGCAAATAACGTGGGTTCGATTCCCATCACCCGCTCCAAGTGTGCGCATTTAAACGTAGCGCACCGCCACCACTTCATAGTGCTTCTCGCCGCCCGGTGCTTGCACCACAGCGGTGTCGCCCTCA
>JANOYR010000111.1:0-20965 GCA_031428975.1 Polaromonas sp.
GGCACTGCAGACTCGCCCATGCTGTCATTGGCGACGGTGATGCCCGGCGTCACATTCGCCACCACGCGATCCCCCGGGGTCTTGTTCAGCAGCAAACGCGTGACGTCCGGGCGTGAGTAATGCCCCGCCGGATCGGCAACCGACTTGGACAAGGAGATCATTCCCAGGTCGATGTCGGCCACCACCAGCCCTTCTTCCTTTTCAGGCAGCGGCGTACCCAGCGAAGCACCATCGGGGCCGTAAATGCGGGCAAAGCCTCCGCCTTCCAGCAGCAGCTGACGTTGCAGGTCATCCGTGCACAGCATGTCGTGCATTTCCTTGGACACAGTGGCGGTTGGTGCCAGCACGAAGCAGCTTCCCTCCGTGGCGTAGATCTGACTGGCCGCGTTGTTCACTTCAGCGCTTAGCGCGTGAGCCGCCCCGCGGTAAACCGAGAAACTTGGCCACGCGGCAACGTGGATCTGCTCGTTCTGCGCATACATGGCGTACTTGCTCAGTGGCTGCAGATGCTCCCAGCAGCACAACATTCCGACGTTGCCGATGGGTGTTTCCATCACAGCCAGATCGGTGCCGTCGCCCTCACCGAAAACGGAACGCTCCACGTGCGTCGGCTTGAGCTTGCGACGGGTTTTGACCACATTGCCTTGGTCGTCGATAAGCGCTTGCCCCATGTAAAGGCTGCTCCCCGCTTTCTCGCTGTAGCCCATCGCCATCCAAATTCCCAAATCGCGCGCCGCAGTGGTGAGCCGTTTGAAGTTGGCGGAGCCGAGCACGAGCGAGTTGTCGCTGTAGCGCTGAACAAATTGCATGCCCATCGCGGGTGAAGTCAGCCAAATCCACCACGGGTATCCGGGAATCCAGGTCTCGGGGAAAGCAATCAGCTTGACGCCTTGTTCGGCGGCTTCTTTTGCCAGCCGGATCGACTTGTCGATCGTTGCATCGATGTCCAGAAAAACCGGGGCCGCTTGAACGGCGGCGACGCGCAACTTGGGATAGGTGAGGGCAGGCATGTTGTGGGTCTCTTGATGATGTTGAAAGGGAAGCTCCAATTTTTCACCTCGTGTCCGACAGCGTCTTGTCCCTGAGTGACGAGCTTTTTGTCTGGGCTTCTCTAGGGTTTCCCTAGGGTTGTTACTACCTAGGCGAGCATGCACAATTTCACTGTAATTTAATTCGATGACCTTCCTGCTGAACACCAATGCCGTGCCGCCTCGCGAACGCTTGGCGTACTGGACCGACATGATCTGCAACACGTACGTGCAGCTCGAGTGCGAAGCGATCCGATCCGATCGCTTCGCCGGTTCCATTAACTGCCGGAGCATGCCCGGGCTGGATCTTTCCGTTGTCGCTTCTGGTGCCCAGAGGGTTCTGCGCACACCCCGGCAAATCGCACGGGCCACCGACGACTATTTTCTGGTCAGCATTCAGACGCAAGGCAAGGGAGTCTTGCGCCAGGACGGCCGAGATGCACTTTTAAGCCCTGGCGACTTCGCGCTGTACGACAGCACGCGCGCCTACGAGCTGCATTTCGAGGGCGACTTTCAGCAAATCGTGCTGAAGCTGCCCGGCGCGCAGTTGCGCGCTGCTGTGCGTGATACGGAGAAGCTCACGGCGACGGCGGTTTCCGGACGCGCGGGCGCTGGACACCTCATGATTGGCATGATCAAGACGCTTTGGGACGATATCGACGCACTCGAGCCGGCATCGGCAGTGGCAGTTGCCGGCGGCGTTCTCAACATTTTGGTGGCAGGACTGCAGACCTTGCCCGCCAGCAAACGCCGCAGCGTTTCGTCGTTAACCAGCTACCACCTCACGCGCATCAAGGGCGCGATTGAATCCAGGTTGCGCAATCCCACGCTATTGGTGGGTGACGTGGCTCGTGACTTAGGTATTTCAGTCGGGCACATCCATCGGCTATTCCGGCAAGAAGCTACCACGCCCGCGCAATACATCTGGTCGCGTCGACTTGAAATGTGCAGCCGCGACTTGGTGGATCCGAGCCGGGCAGGACACTCGATCAGCGAAATCGCCTTCAGCTGGGGCTTCAACGACGCCGCCCACTTCAGCCGTTCATTTAGTAAACGTTTCGGTGTACCGCCGCGTGAGTGGCGACACCGTCTGTTCGATCATTAGCCCTTGGTGTCCAAAGCGCCGAAGTTCCAAAACCCGGAGATAGACTCTATGAAAATTCCAAACTCTGCCACCCTCCAACCTGGCGCACAGCGCCTGTCCGCCTCGCTGATGCTCAGCGTCGGCATTCTGGTCTGCATCGGTGCGGCGGGCGCAGCTGACACCCTCGACACCGCCTGCCGCACCACCCAGGAGTGCCAGGCGCAGGTGGCTCGCATCCAGGGTACGGTCAAGGGTGAGGCCACGAGCGCTCACTCGAAGCAGCAAGATGTTTTCTACTGGTTCGGCCGCATCAATATGGCATCGACCGTGGTCCACGCTGAGCAGGGGATCATTCCCGCGCCGCTGGTCGGCCGGATTGCCCGCGGTGTCAGCCATTCGATCGACCAGGCCACGCAGCCTGGCGGCAAACGGCCCACCGACGTGCTGCAGGTCGAGAAGATCATCATCGACCAGGTCGGCCCTGAAGGCACGCTCATTCACACGGGGCGTAGCCGACAGGACATCCATTCGACGCTAAACGCGGCGCAGCTGCGCCTGGAGGTGCTGGACTACGCCGATGCGCTCGACGCGGTGCGCAAGCGCCTGATCGATCTGGCTAGCAAGCACGTGGACACCTACGTGCCGGCCTACACCAACGGCGTTCAGGCTATGCCCATCAGCTACGCCCACTACCTGCTGGCTTTTGCAGACTCCTTCGAGCGCGATGCCACACGCATCCGCGAGGCCTATGCACGCCTGAATCTCAGCCCCATGGGCACTGCCGTGCTGTCTAACTCCAGCTGGTCCGTCAATCGGGAGCGGCTGGCCTCGTTGCTCGGCTTCGACGGCCTGGTCGTCAACTCGCTGGACGCGGGCCAAGTCAGCACCTATGACATCCCGCTGGAAGCCACGGCCATCGCCAGCTCCACGGCGATTCGGGTCGGTGCCTTCCTACAGGATGTGCATGTGCAGTACCACCAGACGCGTCCCTGGATGCTGCTGGGCGCCGGCAACACCTACACCAGCAGCGCCATGCCGCAGAAGGCCAACCCAGGCGTGATCCAGAACACGCGGGCCAAGGCCACAGATGTGGTGGCATCGGCCCAGGCCGTGACGCTGCGCGCGCACAACGTGACACCAGGCATGATCGACTACAAGAACACCGCGAGCGCCGCGGGCGCCAAGACTTTCGTGCTGGGCGTGGAAATGCTGCAGCAGTTCGACGGCGTGCTAGGTGCTCTGCAGATCGACCCGGCACGCGCGCTGGAGGAACTGGAATCCGACTGGATCACATCCATGGAGCTGGCCGAAACGCTGCAACGTGCGCATGGCGTGCCCTTCCGTGTCGGCCACCATTTCGCGTCCGACATCGTGGTGTACGCGCGCAACCAGAACTTGCGCCCCAAGGAGTTCCCATATGCGCAGGCCCAGCGCATCTATGCCGAAGCTGGCAAGAAGTACCAATTGGCGCAGGCGGTGCTGCCACTGGACGAGGCCACATTCCGCGCCACGCTGTCGCCCGCCGACATGGTCCGCACCCGCACGGGAACAGGCGGGCCGCAGCCAGCAGAAGTGCGACGGATGCTGGCAGCATCCAGCGCGTCGCTCGTTCGCGATAAGACCTGGGTGCAGTCGCGGCGCTCCCAGCTGATAGAAGCGGAAGCGTTGCTGAACCGCAGCTTCCTAGAATTGGCTCGAAAGCCCTGAATCCGATCAGATCAAACGGCTGAATAATTACCCTGGTATCTATCTGGGCGCTAACGGTGCGCCAGAGTGCAGCAAAGCCAAAAACAAAGTGCCAAGGAAACGGCTTGGGCTAAAGTGGAAATACATAAAAAATGCTATGCATTAAATAGCGTACTATAACCATTTAGCGCTGACATAGCCGAAATTTTCTCAAAAAATCAGCGCTGAAAAATTATTTGAGCACCTTGGCTACTCCTGCTCTGTCTTTGTCCTCTTGCGCGGCTTTGAGCAGGCCAGCCACCGTGCCCGACCACAGCTGGTAAAAACCTTGGCTCTGCGAGGTTTGCAGCCAGCTTTCCCAGCGGGTGTCGGCAAACTGGGGGGAGCGCACGGCCACGCCGTCTTGGGCTATGCCTGCCGAGACGCTGCCCCCGCTTTTGCCTTGGCGCTGGGCTTTGATGCTTTTGAAGCTGGCCTGCGTTTGGCGCAACAGGGCGGCTGATTCGGGCGTGAAGCTGTACACCAACCAACGCCGCCCCGGCGCAGCGGGCGCAAGGCCTAATGACACAGGCGCTGTGCCCGACCATTGCATGGGCAGCTTGCGCTCCACGGGTGTAAACGCGCCCTCTTCTTGGGGCTTGATGGCTAAATGCATCACTGGCACAGCATCGGCAGGCGGGCTCATGCGCGCGTCCACGGCAATGGCCACCATGAATTGGCCCGGGTCGAGTTCGATCAATTGGCTTTGCAAGCTCAGTAGCTTGGGCACAGAGCTGATCGGGATACCCGAGCAGGCGCTCAGCAGGCCCGCGCCCACCAGGCCGACCAGCCAACGGACGGCAAGGCCGCGCAGGGCGCTAGCGGGTTTGCGCTTGGCCGGCAGTGGCGTAGCGAGTTGGGAGGGCGCGGTATTAGGTGAAGGATTTAGCAGTTTCATATTTGTTGAGCGTGGTTTGATGGGAAGATGCATTGGCATAAATAGTATCATAAATTATTGTTTTATAGAAATTAATATCCATTAAATTGATAATTATTGTTATTTAACTTATAATCAAGCCAAGATCAACCTTGCAAACGAACACGCCATGCCAATTGCCCCCACCCCCTATTTTTTGCATGCTTCCAAGCCCGACGCGCAGCGCATGGTGCGCTTGAGCCGCTGGTTAGCACGGGCCTGCGCGGTCTTGGTGTTGGCTTTGCCTTTGAGCGTGCTGCTGTATTGGGCGCTGGCTGACCAGAGCCGCTTGGCCATGCAGGGGCATTTGGCGGCGCAGGTGATTGTGGGCACGCTGCTGCCCTACCAGCGCGCACTGGGCGCGGCACTCACGCTTGTGCCCGTGCTGCTGCTGTGTGTGGGGCTGTGGCATGCACGCAGTTGCTTCTTGCTGTTTGCCAGCGGGCAGGTGTTTTCAGGCCAAGCGGTGCGCAGGCTCAGGCAGTTTGCCAGTTGGGCGTTGGCCTCGGTATTGGCCTCTGTCGGGGTGGCATCTGCGCTGTCGGTGGTGCTCACGCTAGAAAACCCTGTTGGCATGCGGCATTTGGCGCTGGGCTTGGGCACAGACCAAGTTTTTAGCGTGTTTTTTGTAGGCATGGTCTGGCTCATGGCGGCGGTCATCAGCCACGGCCAGCAGCTGGCCGACGAAAACGCCGCCTTTGTGTAAGGTGCACCGCATGCCCATCGTTGTAGAACTAGACGTGATGCTGGCGCGGCGCAAAATCCGCTCCAAAGCACTGGCCGAGCACATCGGCATCACCGAGGCCAATTTGTCGCTGCTCAAACAAGGCAAGGTCAAAGGCGTGCGCTTTGACACCATCGAGAAAATCTGCGCTTTTTTAGACTGCCAGCCAGGGGATTTGCTGGTGTATCGGGCAGATGCTAATGCGTAGGCAAATCATGCGTTTGGGCCACCATGGGCACCACGGAGCCTAGGCTGGGCGCTACGCCTTCAAACAAATCGCGCACAGCAAGCTTTAGATTCACACTGGTGAGGTGTAAAACGCCCGATTCATTCAAAGGTGTAAGCGTCCATTGTGGCGCTGCGCTGCGTTGGTAGAGGTCGGCGCTGCGACGCTCAATGTGGATAAAAAGCACTTCTTGCACCGACTCTAATCCGCGGTAGGCCTCAAACTTGAGCCCCACGTCATAAACGCTGGTGCTGGGGGACAACACTTCAATGATCAGGCTGGGATACTGCGCCACTATGGCCGATTGCTCTGCCGTGTCGCGCGCGTCGCAGGTGACAAAAACATCGGGGTAGCTGTAATGCTTGGCTTTGGACAATTGCACCCGCACATCGCCCATGAATACGCGGCAGGGGTTGCCTTTAAGCGCAGACCTGAGCACCACGGCTGCGTTTAGGCTCACCGTGTTGTGCGCCAGCGTGCCACCTGCCATGGCAAACACCTCGCCATAATAAAAGTCATGGCGCTCGGTCTGGGTTTCCTCCCAAACAAAGTATTCTTCTGCCGTCATGCCTTTTGGGGCTAATAGTGGTGCATTCATAACCTTAAGTTTAGCGCAACTGGGTCAAAACAGATTTACTATGTTTTTTGTAGCGTACTATGACCATATGACGGTGACAATGGCCAAATTTTTATAAAAATGCCCTACTCCCGATACGCCCGCTTGGCCAGCGCCTGCGCCAGCACTTCTGAAGGGTCGATCAACTGGAGCTGCGCGACCGATGCCACGCCCGCCAAGCCCAGCGGGATTTCGGTGCAACCCAAAATCAGCGGCAGCGCACCGTGGCGCTGCGTGAGCTGGCTTGCCACCTGTGCAAAGCAGCTTTGCGCCAGCGGCAGGTTGCCCGCTTTCACGCCGTCAAAAATACCTTGGGTCAGAATTTTTTGCTCTTCGGGCGTGGGGTTGATGCAGGCAATGCCTACTTGGTTGAGCGCCGTTTGGTAAAGCCCCGTGCGGTAGGTGCCCTCGGTGGCCAGCAGGGCCACTTGGGTCACGCCTGTAGCCACCAAATGCGCGGTCACTTCTTGTGCCACGTGCAGCACCTCAATTTGCGGAAAACGCGCTTGTAGGGCGGCGTGCCAAGCGTGGGCGGTATTGCAGGCAATGGCTACTGTGCGTGCGCCCAGCGCGGCCAGCCGCCCAAGGGCTTGCAGCATGGGGTCCAGCGGCTGCTGGCTGCCCAGTGTGATGCCACTGGCCGCCTCGCGCAGCGCCAGCATGCGGTTGGGCACTGGCACTTGCGCTAGCCAGTGCTCGGGAAAGCCTTGGTCCGTGACGGGCAGGCCTAGCGCACGCATCTGCTGGGCGCAGGCCTGCACAAACAGGCGGGCAAAGTCTGCCCCAGCAGCTGGCCCCATGCCGCCTAAGATGCCTACCGTTTGCATGGCGCTTAATTACAAAGCCGGCTTGTCGCTGAGCGCTTTGAGGTTGTCGCGCAGCTCTTTGCTCATGGGCAGGTTCAGGTTTTGGCCTTTGGGCGGGATGGGCGACATGAACCATTTGGTGTAGAGCTTTTCAAAGTCGCCAGACTTCATCATGCCGCCAATCACGCCGTTGACCAGCTCCTGAAACTTTGGATCGTCTTTGCGCAGCATGCAGGCGTAAGGCTCTACTTGCAGCGAATCGCCCACCACCTCCCATTCGGCTGGGTTTTTGGTGTTGCCCATCAGGCCAAAGAGCAAAATATCGTCCATGGCAAAGGCCACCGCTCGGCCGCTGTCCACCATGAGCACGGCATCGTCGTGGTCTTTGCCTAGCGTGATGTCCATGCCCAGCGCTTTGTCGGTGTTGTATTTGCGGATGACTTGGGCATTGGTGGTGCCGGTGGTGCTGGCCACCGTCTTTTTGGCCAAATCAACATAGTTTTTAATGCCTGAAGCCTTCTTGGCCAGTAGGCGCGTGCCAGTATAAAACTGGTTGATGGCAAATTGCACATCTTTGCCGCGCGTGCTGTTGTTGGTGGTGGAGCCGCACTCCAGGTCAATCGTGCCATTGGTGAGCAGGGGTATGCGGTTTTGCGAAGTCACGCCTTGCAGCTCTACCTTGATAGCGGGGTTGCCAAGTTTCTTTTTTACCGCGTCAGCCACGGCATTAGAGATGTCCATTGAAAAACCAATCGGCTGGCCAGCGCCCTGCAAATAGCTAAAGGGCACAGACGATTCGCGGTAAGCGAGCGTGATTTTGCCGGAATCGGCGATTTTCTTGAGTGTGTCGGCCTGCGCCGCCGTGGTGGCGGCAAAACCGGCTGCAAGTGCTACAGCTAGGCTGAGGGTGTGGAGTTTCATAGGATGCCTTTGTTAAAAGTGGTTGACTGGACGTTTGAATGACAACAGCTACGCAGTGTAGGCACTGCAGCAGGTTTTGCACAATACCGTTTCAAACCAAGTCCATGCTAAATTGTTATGGCATATTGGGGCATACCCTGTATTTTTGTGACCGAGGTTGCAAAAAATTGTAAGCCTATAACTTTTAATCATATCCACCCCAGCCAACGGCATTGTTCAAATTCCAGCGCTTTTCTTAAGCTACACGCATCTGAAGGAATAGCAAAATGGATGTGTGTGTTTTGGGTGCTGGTATTGTGGGATTGTCTACCGCCTACGCATTGAGCCAGCAGGGCTTTAGCGTGACGGTGGTGGATGCGGGCGCGGTGGGCGCGGGCGCCAGCGGTGGCAATGGCGCGCAGCTGAGCTACAGCTATGTGCAGCCGCTGGCCGACCCTGACATTTGGGCGCAGCTGCCCAAGCTATTGCTTAGCCCCCACTCGCCTCTGAAAATTCGCCTCCAGCTAGACCCGCAGCAGTGGCGCTGGGGCATGGATTTTTTGCGCGCCTGCAATGCCAATACCTCGGCCAGCACCACCGCCGCATTGCTCACGCTGGCAGCCCAGAGCAAAGCAGCATTTGAATCCATGCTATCAAAAGAAAAGCTAGACTGTGATTATTCACAAACTGGCAAACTGGTGCTCTACCCCGATGCGGCATCGTATGCGGCGGCACAGCGGCAGGTGGATTTGCAAAACTTGCTGGGCAGTGTGCAAGAGGCCGTGTCAGCGGCGCGCGCCTGCGAGATTGAGCCTGCGCTGAACGGCTACCAAGGCGCTGCGTCTGGCAAGATCGCGGGCGCAGTTTATACAGCATCTGAGGCGGCAGTAGACTGCCTCATGTTGTGCCAAGGGCTCGAGCAGGTGCTGCGCAGCGCTGGCGTGCGCTTTGTTTTGAATACCCAGATTTGGTCATTGCAAACTAAAGCTGGCCGCATCACCGCAGCAGACACTGCGGCTGGGCTGGTGGAGGCCAAGTATTTTGTATTGGCTTTGGGGGCTGGCAGCACGGCCTTGGCACGCAGCGCTGGGCTACGCTTGCCCGTATACCCTATCAAAGGTTATAGCATTACGCTGGATTTAAGCGAGGCAGTAGATGCCGCGCCTACAGTGAACGTGACCGACATTGCCCGCAAGCTGGTATTTGCACGGATTGGCCGCCGCCTGCGGGTGGCGGGTATGGCCCAATTGGTGGGGCATAACCGAAGTGTGTCGGCTGCTGCCATTGGCAGCTTGCAGCGCAGCACCGCAGAGCTGTTTCCGGCGTTGGCAGGTTGCGCCAGCACCTTGCCTTGGGCGGGGCTGCGGCCGGCCACGCCCACAGGTTTGCCCATACTGGGTGTGCAAACTGGCGGCCCTGCTAATTTGCTATTGAACACGGGGCATGGCGCTTTGGGGCTTACCTTGGCTTTTGGCACGGCGCAGCGCGTGGCCAAAGCCTTGCTGGCGACGGTAAAAAGCTAACACTATTGCCCCAAAACCTCGGCCACCACCTGCTGCACACATTGCGTGATGGCGCTGGCCAGCAGGGAGCTGGGGCGGTTGATCGGGCGCAGGGCTTTAATGGGCACGCCTATTTGCGGAGCCAGTGCCAGCACGTCCACACGCTTCAAATCAGCCGAAATAGCCGTGCAAGCGTCCACCAGTGCCACGCCTTGGCCGTGGTGCGCCAGCGCCAACGCCGCATGGTTGGTTTGCACGGTAATCACCGACTGCAAACGCACGTCGGCCTCACGGCAGGCTTGGCTCAGACAGGTGCCCACGGGGTCGCGCACATCCAAACTGATGGTTTGCAAATCCACCAAGTCGGCCAGTGCCAAGCTGCCGCTTTGCACTTGTTTGGCGCTGAGCAAGCCCTTGGGCGCAATGCACACCATGCGGCCATCGGCCAAATGCTGCTGCTCCAGCGATGGGTGCGCGATGGCGCTGAAGACAAAGCCCACATCGGCCTCTTGCAGCACCAGCGCCGAGACGATTTGCTGCGAATGCAGCGAGTCAATTTTGAGGGTGACATGGGGGTGTTTGGCACGAAACTTGGCCAGCGCACGCGGCAAAATGTCGTAGCTCAGTGCCAGCACCGACAAGACATGCAGCTGCCCGTCGCTGCGCCCCGCTTTAAGGTTGTTGGCCAACCGCTGCACCTCGTCGAGCTGGGTAAACAAGCGCTCAATGTGCGGGTATAAAGTCTGCGCCTCGCTGGTGGGGGTAAGCCGCCCCTTGATGCGTGCAAACAGCGCAAAGCCAAGCTGCAATTCTGCATGCGCCAAAATGCGGCTCACCGCAGGCTGGGTCACGTTAATCAGCCGCGCCGCCGCACTCACGCTGCCAGTGAGCATGACGGCGTTGAACACTTCAATGTGGCGTAGGCGCATGGGCAGAGCTTAATTGAAAAGCGCCGTACTCAAGTTGTGGTGTTGATATTTTAAAATTGATAGCGAACTATGACCATATGACGACGATGTTGGCCAATTTTCTATAAATTAAGCGCGCAGCGCGGCTTTTAGCTCTACGCCAATCTCTGGCTTGTGGGCAAACGGGTCGGTGGGGTTGCGCTGCAGCATGATGTCTTCCATGCGCACCTGCACCGAGGCTATGGCCTTGGGGTGGCTGTAAATATAGAACTGGTCTGTGGCCACTGCATCAAACACTTTTTGCGCCACGTCGGCCGCGCTCACGCGGCCGCTGCCCACCGCTTTGTCGCTCATGGCTTGGCCAATGAGCTGGCTCTTGGTGGGCTTTACGCCCTGCTCTTTGAACTCGGCTGGGCGGTTGCGGTGACTTTGGCTGATGCCAGTGGGCACAAAAAACGGGCACAACACCGACGCGCTGATCTGGTCGGTGACCAGTTTCAAGTCTTGGTACAGGGTTTCGCTCATGGCAACCACGGCGTGTTTGCTCACGTTGTAAACGCCCATATTGGGCGCGTTTAATAGCCCAGCCATGCTGGCGGTGTTGACGATGTGGCCTTGGTAAGCGGCATCTTTTTTGGCTGCGTCCAGCATCATGGGGGTAAACACGCGCACACCGTGGGCCACACCCATGAGGTTTACGCCAATCACCCACTCCCAGTCTTTGAGCGAGGTTTCCCACACCATGCCGCCAGCGCCTACGCCTGCGTTGTTAAATACAAAATGCGGCGCACCAAAACGCGCCAGCACTGCTGCGCCCAGCGCCTCCACTTCGGCGGCTTTAGAAATGTCTAGCCGAAAGCTAAGCACCTGCGCACCCATACCGGTGATCTCTGCGGCGGCCTTGTCCAAAGCATCTTGCTGCACATCGGCCATCACTACGTGCATGCCCAGTTTGGCCGCAATGCGTGCGCACTCAAGGCCAAAGCCCGAAGCTGCGCCCGTGAGCACAGCGGTTTTATTGGTGAAATTTGTAATCATGGGTGGAGTCTAGCGCGTTACTGGAAATATGGGAACTCGGGCGTAACGTGGGCGACAAATCCAGCCCAGTCACCACCACTGCGGCGCATGTGTGCCCGGTGGCATGGAAGGCAGCGTCCATGTGGCGTTTTGGCCGTCAAACTGTGCGCTGTGGGTGAGCGCAGTAAGCGGGCCAAAGCCACTGGGTTCGGTGTACAAATACGGCGTTTTATCCGGCGCTTGGCAAGCCAATCCATTGGCTACGCGCCCCAAACTTCGCAGCCAGAGCGCGGTGCGGGCCAAGCTCAGGCGCACAAGCACAGCACTTGGCTTTGGTAAATGGCCAGCGCCCTGCCCGTGCTGCTGCGCCACGGCAGCTAGCGCGGCAAAAGCCATTAAATAACCTGTGGCATGGTCTAGGATTTGCATGGGCAAGGCGCGTGGAGAGCTGCTGGCCAGGTCGATGCCAGCGGCGGCTGATTCGTCGGCATTGAGCCCACTGGCAGTTTGCACCAACGAGTCAAAACCGCGCCGCTGTGCCCACGGGCCTGCATCGCTGTAGGCACTGAGCGACACGTACACAATGTGGGGATTGATGGCGGCGACCTCTTGTGGGCCAAAACCCAGCGCTGCCAGAGCGCCCGGGCGGTAGCCTTGCACCAAAATATCGGCCTGAGCAATCAACTGGCGCAGCAGCAATTGGCCCTCTGCATGGCGCAAATCAATATGCGCCGAGCGTTTGCCGCGCGATGTATCGGCTATGGCATCAATATTGGGCAAATGGGGGGAATTAATCAGTAGCACGTCCGCCCCATAAGCGGCCAAAGCACGCCCACACACCGGGCCTGCCAAAATGCGCGTGAGGTCTAACACGCGAAGGCCGCGCAAAGGCTTAGGTGGTGCATGCGCAGGCCTAGATGCAAGGGCATTCCATCGCTCTAGGCGCATCGGTGCATGTTTGTCTTGCCATGCCGAGTTTGGAGTGGATGCAATAGAATCAATAGCAAACAATGTCTGTGCAGCTATGGCAACTGCTTGTGGATGTGCTTGCCACTGCGCGTGGCTGCGCAGCGCCGCCACAACCAAGCCGCGGTCGCTGGCCGCCGTTTCAAAATCTTCAGCGCGCCAAGTGAGTAATGCATTTTCTACATCGGTTTTGCTGGTATTGGCTGCATCCCTAAAGCCTAGAAGCGCCAACACACCTTCGCGGTGGTGTGCAAAATTGGCATGGATGCGCACCCAGCCGTCGGCGCATCGGTAAGCGCCAGAGAACTTGTCCCACAGCGGTGGTGTGACACCGTCAATAGCGAAATGCGACAAGCATTCCATGGCGGCATGCGCCATATCGACGCTGACGCTGCTAGCGGACAAGCCGCGCAATATACCCACATGGCTAGCGGCCAATGCCGCCGCAGCAATGCTGGCCTGTGCCGCAGTGCCTACGGCAAACGAAGAAGGCAGCACAGGGTCTTGCCCCGTCAGCCGCAAGTTGGCCAAGGCTGCGCTGGGCAAGCCCGCCTCTTGCCACAGCTGGGCAACCGTGTGGGTGGTTGTTTGCACTTTAAACCAGCGTCACACCCGTCTTGGCCTGCAGTGCCTCCAGCGTCACGCCCGGCGCAAGCTCCACCACTTTGAGGCCCTGGGGGGTCACGTCCATCACAGCCAAGTCGGTGATGATGCGGTCGACCACGCCCACGCCGGTGAGTGGCAGGGTGCAGGCGGGCAAAATTTTCATATCTTCGGTGCCGTCTTTTTTGCGTGCCACATGCTCCATCAGCACAATCACACGCTTCACGCCCGCTACCAAGTCCATAGCGCCGCCCATGCCTTTGACCATTTTTCCGGGAATCATCCAGTTGGCCAAATCGCCTTTTTCGCTGACCTGCATCGCACCCAAAATCGACAAATTGATCTTGCCGCCGCGAATCATGGCAAAGCTTTGGTCTGAGCCAAAAATGCTGCTGCCTTTGATGGTGGTCACGGTTTGTTTGCCAGCATTGATCAAGTCGGCATCCACATTGTCTTCGGTGGGGAATGGGCCAATGCCCAGCATGCCATTTTCAGATTGCAGCCACACCTCTTTGTCGGCGGGCACATGGTTGGCCACCAAAGTGGGAATGCCTATGCCTAGGTTGACGTAAAAACCGTCTTCGAGTTCGTGGGCCGCGCGTGCGGCCATTTGGTCTTGGCTCCAGCTCATGGTATTTCTCCTTTTGTTTCTATACGGCGGGCTTAAACGCCCGCCATTTCTGTAATGGTGCGTTTCTCAATGCGCTTTTCTGGCGATGCATTGAGCACAATGCGGTGCACATAAATGCCCGGCAGGTGGATGTCATCGGGCGCTAGATCGCCCACTTCTACAATTTCTTCCACCTCCACAATACACACCTTGCCCGCCATGGCCACAGCGGGGTTGAAGTTGCGTGCGGTCAGGTTAAAGCGCAGGTTGCCCGATTTGTCGGCGGTTTGCGCCTTCACCAAGCTCAGCTCGGGGGTTAAAGAGCGCTCCATCACATAGGTTTCGCCATCAAATTCGCGCAGCTCTTTGCCCTCTGCAATCAGGGTGCCAACGCCCGTTTTGGTGAAAAACGCAGGAATGCCAGCGCCGCCTGCGCGCAGCTTCTCGGCCAGCGTGCCTTGGGGGGTGAACTCTAGGTCGAGCTCTTTGGCCAAATACTGGCGCTCAAACTCTTTGTTTTCGCCCACGTAGCTGGCAATCATTTTCTTGATTTGGCGGGTTTGCAGCAGTTTGCCCAAGCCAAAATCGTCTACACCCGCGTTGTTAGAAATGGCGGTGAGGTTTTGCACACCGCTGTCGCGCAGCGCGTCAATCAGTGCCTCGGGAATGCCGCATAGGCCAAAGCCGCCTACTGCAATCAGCTGGCCGTCTTTGGCCACGCCGCTCAGCGCAGCCGCTGCGCTAGGATAAATTTTGTTCACGTCAAGCTCTCCATCAGTTACAGATGCCCTACGATACTACGTAATAGCATACGTAGTGTTGCGTAAGCTATTACCCTTGACAACGACCCCAGCATGGACATTGATTACCGCGCCGCTTTCGATTTTGCCCCCATAGGCCTAGCCCTGTCGCGCAACCGCCAAATGATCGACTGCAACGCCCAGTTGTGTGAGATGTTTGGCGCGGACAAAGAGCAGCTGATTGGCCAAAGCTTCTCGGCACTCTACCCCAGCCAAGAGGAATACGAGCGCACGGGCGCACGCATCGCACCACTTTTGGGCCGCGATGGCCGCTATGCCGATGACCGCTTGATGAAGCGCATGGGCGGCAGACTCGCTGGCGAGCTTTTTTGGTGCCATGTGACAGGCCGCGCGCTCAACCAAACACAGCCCCATGAGGCGGGTATTTGGAGTTTTGAAGACCTCTCGGCCAGTCGCGTGGTGAAAGCCGAGCTCACCGCCCGCGAGCGCGAGGTGGCCGCCTATGTGCTCGATGGCCTCACCAGTAAGCAAATCGGCAAGCATTTAGGCATCAGCCACCGCACAGTAGAGATTTACAGAGCGCGTATGATGCGCAAATACCAAGCGCATACCGCCGCCGACTTGGTGCACAAGTTGATGGCGGGATAAAGTGGTGAACACACCCGCATACCAAAAAGGATCACGCCATGTCGCAACAAAAAGTTTATGTCAACCAGCAGTTCCCAGTTTCACTAGCGCGCTTGTTTGAATTCCTCAGCAAGCATGAGAATTTGGATGTCTTGTTTGCGCCAGTCAAGTCCAAGCTGATTAAAAATGGCGTTGACTCGCCCTATGGTGTAGGCTCGGTGCGGCAAATGCAAAGCCCTCTGGGGTCGTTTCAAGAAACCATCACCGTGAGCGAACCGTACAAGCGCATTGAATACAAAGTGACCCAAGGCAGCCCGATCAAAAACCACCACGGCGTGATGGTGTTTGAAGGCGATGCCCAGCGGTCATCGCTGGACTACACCATTGTCTTTGAGGGCAAATTTCCGCTGATTGGCGCTATGGTGCGCATTGGCTTGCAACGCTCAGTCAGCCAAGGGCTGGCCAAGCTGGCTGCCGCCAAGCTTGATCTACAGTCGATGTAATTTCAAGCGGCGGGCGCGTCCACCACCTCTGAAGCGGTGCGAAAAGCGTCCACCGCCGCCGGAAAACCGCAGTACACGCTGGCGTGCAGAAAAATCTCTTGCAGCTCGGCCGGGGTTACGCCGTTGTTAAGCGCCCCACGGACATGGATTTTCAGCTCGTGCATGCGCCCCAGCGCCACCAGCATCGACACCGTGACGATGCTGCGCGTTTTCAGGTCAATGCCATCGCGTTGCCAGGTGTTGCCCCACGCATGGCGCGTCACCAAGTCTTGCAGCGGGCGGGTGAAGTCGGTGGCACGCTTGGCCGCGCCTTGCACATAGTCCGCCCCCAACACCGCGGTGCGGGTGGCCATGCCTTTGTCGTAAATGGGGTCGTTAGTTGAATGGCTCATACCAGTTCCTTGGGTTGAAGACTAAAAAAACACCATAATCATCGCACCACATTTGGTATTGAACGATTGATCGCATTAAAAAAGGCCATTATGACTAGCACCACCGCCGCACCCCGATACCCCAGCCCCGACATCAACAGCCTGCCCGACGACATCAAAACGCGCATTTTGGAGGTGCAAGACAAGGCAGGCTTCATTCCCAATGTATTCGTAGCTTTTGCACGGCGGCCCGCTGAGTGGCGGGCGTTTTTTGCCTACCACGACGCACTGATGACCCCCGAGAGCGTAGGCCGCACCAGCAGCTTGACCAAGGGCGACCGCGAGATGATCGTCACGGCCACCAGCGCGGCCAACCACTGCCTGTATTGCGTGGTGGCGCACGGGGCTATTTTGCGGATTTACGAAAAAAAGCCGCTGCTGGCTGACCAAGTGGCCATCAACTACCGCAAAGCCGACATCAGCCCGCGCCAGTCCGCCATACTCGACTTTGCCATGAAGGTGTGCCTGCATTCCGACCAAATCAACGATGCCGACTTTGCCGCTCTGCATGCCCACGGTTTTAATGACGAAGACGCATGGGACATTGCCGCCATCACCGCATTTTTTGGCCTAAGCAACCGCATGGCATCTTTTAGCGGCATGATGCCTAACCCCGAGTTTTACTTGATGGGGCGGGTGGCTAAGGTGAAACCTGTTTAGTATAAAATTAATAGCTCACTATTACCATATAACGGTGACATTGGCAGTATTTTTATAATAGTTTGACAATATAGCCTCTGCCATAGCCCACAGTTGCATCGCAGGTGTTGCACTATCGGGTGTAGTGATTTTTAGGCCTGTTAGGCTTTCAAACACCTCCAAACACAGCAGTGCTTTGAGCTGTGCCACCACAGCTTGCACTCTTGGGCTGGGTGCATCCCGCGGCGACGCGCCTGATAGGCGCTGCACTAGCCATGTGAGACCAGCAGTTCGCTTGTTGTCCCGCGTTTGCATCAGCAGACCAAGCTCTGCATCGAGCGCTGCATAGGCGTGCAGGCGGCGCAGGGGGAGTGTGTTGGCAATGTAAAACTGGGCAAAACAATCGACATAACGCATGAAAGCTTGGCGCAGGTCTGGTGCGTTCATGACTGCTGTGACATCTAGCAAATCGGCGCTATGCGCCATATCGTCGCACACGGCGTTGAGCAGTGTGATGCGGTTTGCGTAGCAGTTAAACACCGTCATGCGGGCTACGCCAGCGCGTTTGGCTACCGCATCTATAGAAAATGAAGCGGCTGCATCTGGGCGGGAAAGCTCTTCTAACGCAGCGCGGCAAATCAGTGCACGGGTGAGCTGAGCGCTGATCTGACGTGCGCCTATTTTATTAATGGCATTTGGTTTATTCACTATACTATTAGTATAATGGATTATGAAACACGACAAAACACAAACTCTGCTGGGCTGGCTGGCCGCATGGTTTTTGGTGCTAAGCACGGCTGTGTGGCAAATTACCACGCGGCTGGGCGCGGCGCACACCCTCACCCCAGTTGACCTGAACCTGTTGCGCTACTGCGTACCCGCATTGATTTTGCTACCCGTGCTGTGGCGCACCACCCTGCTCCCCAAGGCGCTGTCCAAAACGCGGCTGGCCGTGATGGTGTGCGGCGCTGGCCTGCCTTTTGGTCTGTTGGCCACGGGTGGCGCAAAGCTTGCACCAGTGGCGCACATGGCGGCCATGTTGGCTGGAGTGGGGCCAATTACGGTGATGTTGGCGGCATGGTGGTGGTTTGGCGAGCGGCCAACAAACCAAAAGTGGCTGGGTGCAGGCCTGATTGTGTTGGGTGTGGGCTTGGTAACGCAGGTTTTTCAGTTGCAAGACAGTGCATCTACATTTGAAGTGCCCACGCAGGTGCTGTGGGGTGACTTGTTGTTTTTGGCCGCTTCCTGTGTATGGGCTGCCTACACCGTGGCGTTGCGTGGCACGTCGCTCAGTGCGCTGCAGTTGTGCGCCGTGGTTTCGGGTTGGTCGGCCATATTTGCCGCACTGCTCTGGCTCTTAACACCGAGCACCCGTCTGCTGACTGCGCCCATGAGCGATGTGCTGCTGCAGGTGTTGGTGCAAGGCATGGTGGCGGGCGTTATGGGCATCACGGCTTATGGCTATGCCGTGAAAATACTAGGCACCCAAACACCCTCCACACTGGGTGCATTCGTACCCGTAGTGAGCGCTGTGGGTGGCGCTATGCTGTTGGGTGAGGCGCTCTCTGGTGATGCGTTGGTGGGTGTTGGTGTTGTGACTCTTGGCGTTTTGGCTATGCAGTTTAAGCGTAAGTTTAGCCATAAGTAGTCATTATTTGATAGCGGACTATGACTATATGGAAATGACAGTAGTCATATTTTCTTTGTGATACCAGTACACCAGCGTTTTACTCGACGCTGGTGGTCAAGGTCGATTTAGAACTCCCCCTGAGCGCCACCAAGTCGTGGCACGCAGCGTTGTGCGCAGGCGTGGTTTTTAATGCGCAGCCATTAAACCGCAACCACCGCCACCGTCTCATCAAAATCAGGGGCATCAATCTGCTTTTCAAACGCCCGTAGCCTGCGAAACACCGAAATCAGCTCCACAATGGTGGTCCAGCTGTTGACCAAATACTGGAACGAGCTTTCCACGCGGCCAAAGGCGCGGGCGATTTGTTGCATGCTGCCCAAAGTGAGCAAGCCCATAATCAGCGATGGCCCAAGCGCAATATAGGGCACGAGCACGCCAAACTGCAAATACGTCCATTTGGCTACGTCAAAATACAGGTAGTGAAAATACATGCGGTAGTAGTTGCCGCGCAGCTTTTCCCATAAATCATGCAGCGTTGGCGGCTGGGCGCGGTTGCCATCGTCTTCGCCCAGCACCAGCTCTTTGCGGTAAGAGGCTTCGACTTTTTGGTTTTCATATTCCAGCCCTGGCAGCTTAAAACCCACCACAGCCAGCAGCACTGTGCCCGCCAGTGCAAACATAATGGCCACCCACACCAGCGCATGGTCTACATGGCCAAGCAACGGTAGTTCGGTGATTTTGGCCGACAAGGTGTACAAAATAGGCAAAAACGCCACCAAAGTCATGATGCTGCGCATAAAGCTGACGCCCAGCGTTTCCATGATCTTGGCAAAACGGGCCGTATCTTCCTGGATGCGCTGCGATGCGCCTTCAATGTGGCGCAGTTTGTGCCAATGCGCGGTGTAATAGCCTGTCATGGCGGTGCGCCAGCGAAACACCCAATGCTTGATGAAAAACTCTAGCACCACCACCACGGTGATGAAAATCAAGGCAATTTTGGCAAACGTAGCCAGTTGCGCCCAAAATTCGGGCAATGTCACCGTGCCCGGTTTGGCCAAAATCTTTTGCACCAAGTCATAAAACGTGCCAAACCATTCGTTGATTTGCACGTCAAGTTGCACCTTGTACCAAGTGACGCCCAGTATTACCAAGGTGCCCAGAATTGACCAAAGCAAATACTTGCGGGCAAAGAAAAAAGAACGAAACATGCAAAGCTCCTCAGGGATAAATTGGATTGCTCAAAACCACATAATACTACAGTTTTAGTAGCATACTATGACGCATTGACGGCGACATAGTGCAAAAAATAGCTGCATTTTGGGTGCATTTTTGGTGCAATGGGCGATCAAGCCTCTACCAGCATGGCCCAAGCCAGCCGCACCAGTTCGTCTTCGAATTCTGGGCTGCCCAGCAGCGGTGAGTCTTCAATGGAGGCACTGCGAATCACCCCTATGACGGCGCGGGTGACCACAAACAAAGTGGCTGGGGAGCTGCGCAGCGCAACAGCACCGCCAGACGCGGTCGATGCGCGGGCTAAATACAAGCCAATGCGCTCCGACACGGCACGAAGGCCTTGGGTAATGGCCACGCCATCGTCGCGCCGCCAAGCCAAACGAATCATGGCGCGGCGGGTTTTGCGCAGCGGGGCAGCATCGGCATTGCCCGAGCCCACGGCCTGCACCAGCGCGTGAATAAAGGCGGCTACCATCTCGCGCGGGGGCTGCTGGGTCAGTTCGGCATGTGTCAGCAAATTGGCCAACCGCTGAATCACCCACTCCCGCTGTGCATCGATCATGCTTTGCACAATGGCATCTTTGCTTTTAAAGTATTGGTAAAGCGTGCCAATCGAAAAACCCGCCTTGGCCGCGATTTTGTTGGTGTTGAGCGCCTGCTCGCCTTCGTCTTGCACAATCTGAGCAGTGGCCTGAAAAATCGTGTGAATCGTCTGTTGCGCACGCTCCTGTGTGGGCGCGCGGCGCTTGCTGGGATTGGGTTTGACAGGTTTTTCAGCCATTGTGCTTGCGGTTTTCAAAATATGAGCAATAAGCGAGTTTGAAATATGAATAAAGCTCAGTATATTACGTCTATGGAAAATACCAACACCCACACAGCGCCCCCCAGCGCCCTGACACCTTCGCCTGAAATGCCAGTGCGCAAGCTCAGCTTGGATTTAAGCGCTGGTTTTGACCGCCATTGGCACAGTGGCGACGCTTTTCGCAGCGCGTATTACAACGCTTTGTCCATGAGCTTCCCACTGGGCGAGCAGTTGTTTATCAATGCGGTGCAAGACAGCGCCGCCCTGCTGCCCGAGCCCACCACAGCGCAAGATTTCACCCTGCGCGCCCAAATCATAGATTTCTCGGCCCAAGAGGCCACCCACCGCTATGTGCATACGCAATACAACGCGCAGCTGGCCAAACAAGGCTTGGTCAACCATGTGGAAGAGCGCATTGCCCTGCGCGATGCGTATGTGATGTCACACGGCATCAAACCGATTCACCGTTTGGCCGTGACTGCCGCCTACGAGCACTACACCGCAGTTTTTGCCAGCATTTTGCTAGCAAACTCCCAAACCATGGCGTGCGCTGACGCGCAAATGCGTAAAATTTGGCTGTGGCACAGCATGGAAGAGTCTGAACACAAAGCCGTGGCTTTTGATGTTTACCAAGCGCTGGGCGGCAACTATGCATGGCGCGTGCGCTGGTTTATTTACGCATCGATCGTGTTTGCCTTTGATGTGCTG